>VGCQ01000068.1 GCA_016870055.1 Alphaproteobacteria bacterium
TCCGGCGTCGACACGCCAGCGTTCAGCGCCTCGTTCAGCTTGGCGATGGCCGCCGCCGGCGTGCCGGGCGGCGCGATCAAGGTGTAGACGATCGTGCCGTCGACATCGCCCGCACCTTGCTCCTTGAAGGTCCTGATGTCGGGTGCCGAGGGCGCTCGGTCGGGCGCCGCCATGCCGTAGGCCTTGAGCTTGCCGCTGGCCAGATGAGGCGCCACGCTGGTCAGGCTCGACATACCGAGCTTGACGTGGCCGCCGAGCAGGTCGGTCACCAACGGGCCCGTGCCGCGGAACGGCACGTGGGTAAGCTTGATTCCGTTCAACAGCGCATAGCGCTCGGCCGCGAGGTGCATCGGCGTGCTGACGCCCGCGGTGCCGTACTGCACGCTGCCGGGGGCCTCGCGCGCCGCCTTGGTGATCGCCGCCAAGTCGGGCCACGGCGCATCCGCGCTGCCCACGAACACCGATTCCTGCTTGGCGATGAAGCCCACCGGCACGAAAGCCGCCGGATCGTAGCCGAGCTTGGCGACCAGAAACGGAAACAGCATCTGGTTGTTGCTGGAGACCAGGACGGTATGACCGTCGGCCGGCTGCTTGGCGACGTACTCGTGCGCGATGTTGCCGCCGGCACCGCCCTTGTTGTCGATGATGACCGGTTGCCCGAGCGCTTTCTGCATCGGCTCCTGGATGGCGCGCGCCAAGGTGTCGGTGCCGCCGCCGGGCGGAAAGGGTACGACCACCTTCACCGGTTGCGACGAAGAGCTTTGCGCCCAGGCCGACACTTCGCTCGCCGCCGACGCAGCGAGCGAAGTCAACACCAGTGTCCGCCGCTTCATCGATCGGTCGATGACCGAATCGCGGCGGCGCCGCCCACCGTATCGATCTTCTGGCCTGTGTCGGTGAGCTTGCCGTCGTCGTTCCTGAACACCTGGATGTTCTTCTGGATCATGTTCTGTACCGCCAAGGTCTTGCCGTCCTTGGAGAACGAGGCGCCTTGCGACCAGGCGCCGATCGGCGCCTCGCTGGTCTTGGTGAGCTTCCCGTCGTCCAGACGATAGAGCATGACCATGCCGTTGGGCTTGAACTGCGGCGCATCCCTGGGTCGTGTCGAGCCGGCATGAGCGACACCTGCGACCCACTTGCCGTCGTTCGACATCATCGCGCCCTCGAGATTCTCGTGACCGATATCGACCGTGCCGACGATCCTCGGGGTGTCGCCCGAGATATCTATGACGCTGAACATGCCGTTGGCCTTGGGATCGCCCAGGCTCGCGACAACGGCATACTTGCCATCGGGCGTGATCGACACGGCGTAGGGCCTGGGCGCAACATCGAGCGTCGCTTTCTCGGCGATGGAATCGGGGCCGAGCCTCACCACGGCGACCTTGGCATCGCCGTTGCGTGTGGCCACGCCAGTCGCACCGTCGGGCGACACGGCAAGGTGGCTCAGCAGCGCCGCCGGCGGCACAAGGTCGACCGTCTTGATCAGGTTCACCTTGTTGCCGTCGATGCCCAGGATCGACACCGAACCCGCCATGCGATTGGCGACATACGCGCGCTTGCCGTCCTTGGTGAGCGAGATGCCGGCAGCACCGGCGCCGGTCTTGATCGTGTCCAGGACCTTCTGTCCCTTGAGGTCGACCACGCTCACGCGATCATCGGGCTTGGTCTTGGTCTTGTCGGTCGGATCGATCTGGGTCGAGGCGGCGACCAGCGCCAGCGACTCGTCGGGCGTGACAGCGACCGAGGTCGGCGGCCCGACGACGCTGCCCGGCACGTTGCCGACCGTGCCGACAACCTTCACAGGCGTTTGGCCGAGGTCGAGAATGGTGACCGTGTCCGGCTGCGGGTTGTCGGCGATACCGGTGACGCCGTTCTCCTGCTTGACCTTGTGGTCGTTGGACGACACGGCGATTTGCGCCTGTGCAGTCGCAGCAGCGGCGACGCACAGGCCGAGAGTCCAGACGATGGCGCGCATGGTAGTTCCTCCCCGATCGAGCCTAGCGCCGACGACCGCCTGGGGAAACGGCCTTCTACCCCTCGCGCATCTTGCGCGCCCGCAGCGCAGCGGGGCGCGCATAGCAGCGGTCGAGCCAGTCCTTGACCTTGTCGAACTTGGCCAAGCCCTCGAACCACAGCAGCCGATAAAGCACCCCGGCGGCGTTGCAGTCGGCGACGGTGAAGCGATCGGCAGCGAGCCAGGACCGCCCGGCCAGAGTCGTTTGCAACACCGACAGCGGGGCCGCCATGCCTTCGGCGGCCGCCGCGATTGCCTTGGCGTCGCGCTGTCCCTCGGGCTTCATGAATTTCTCGTAGCCCCAGGCCTGCGACTTCGGCTCCATTTCGTTGGCCGCCCACAACGACCACTGATAGCAGCGACCGGCCTCGGCTGCGTTGGCCCACCTCAACGGCCCACCGGCCTTGTCCGCAAGGTAGAGGTTGATCGCCAACGATTCGAACAGCACGGTGCCGTCGTCGTCGATCGCCGGCAGCTTGCGGTTGGGATTGAGCGCATGCAGTCGGGGGTCGACCACCTTCATGTTCTCGAACCCGACCTTGACCTGCTCGTACGGCAGGCCGAGCTCCTCTGCCATCCAGAGCACGCGAAACGCCCGCGATTGGGCGATGCCGTAGATTTTGAGCATCGTCGTCTCAGCTCATGCCAAGTGCGTGCTTGTAGGTGTCGAGCAGCGTCTCCTGCTCGGCCCGGTCGGCCGCGTCCATGCGGCGCAGCGAGACGATCCTGCGCATGGTGCCGACGTCGTAGCCGACGCCCTTGGCCTCGCTGTAGACGTCGCGAATGTCGCCGCCGATCGCTTTGCGCTCCTCCTCGAGCTTCTCGATGCGTTCCACGAAACTTTTCAGGCGGTCGGCCGAGATCGGCCCGGCCTTGGTCTTCTTCGAAACGGCGCTGCCGTCGGGCATGTCCGGTACTCCTTGATCGCGTCGGTGGGACCATAGGAGCGGGAACCGCGTCGGCTCAACGACGCTCGCGCCCTGAATGACGGGGATAACGGGGACTGGCGGAACGCTCGAAATCAGCCGATCTCATCCGTGCTTGTGCTGCGCCTGGTCGAAGGCCTTCTTCTGGTCCTGCGAGGCTTCCTTCTGGTGCTTGGCCTTCCACTCGTCGTAGGGCATGCCATAGACGATCTCGCGCGCCTTGGGGTCGGCGATCTCGATGCCACGCGATCCGGCCTCCTCTCGATACCAGCGCGACAGGCAGTTGCGGCAGAAACCGGCCAGATTCATCAAATCGATGTTCTGCACGTCGGTGCGCTGTTGCAGATGCGCCACCAGACGGCGGAAAGCAGCGGCTTCGAGCTCGGTACGGGTCTTGTCGTCCATGGTGGTCTCCTGGAGGCGCGCCTATAGGCGCGTACGAGGATATAGGCTCAGTCCACAGTATAGACCAGTCGGCAAGGGCGATCCCGGCGCATGCACCCGGCCTTCGCGGAGGTAGTCTGGCAGCAGGTGGCTGTGCGGCCCCTCCGGGGAGCGACCACCGGGTGGCGGAATAGGCTGGTGAACTTCCAGCCGCGCCAGGGCGGATGCGAAGATGCGGGTCGGGCTTGCCCGGGCAATCGCCAGCCCCGCCGGATTGTCGGCATCGAGCAAAGGCCGCCCAACGCCCCGCTGCAGCGCCGCCAACGTCTCGACATCGCCGGTGCGCAGTCGAACCATCATATCGACGTGCGGCGCACCGATTCCGAGGTCGAACGTCACGCCATCCAGCGCCTCGATCGTCTTGCGCTGTGCCCCTGGACGCGACGTACAGAAAGCGATCTCGCGGGTGCGGCCATCGTCATCGATCAAGGCGAAGGCCTGTGCCTCGCTCAGATCCCCGATATAGAGTGCACCCCGTCGACTGCTCGCCGTCAGGCCGTCGAGATCGACCGCGAGATCTTGCTCGTCGACGTCATACTGAAATTCACCGATGGCCCCCCAGGTGCCGACGCTCCAGCCGTTGGCCGCGTCGGCAAGATGCCGCCGCGCAACCTCGTGCACATTGTCCGTTATCGGCAGGCATTTCATGATCGGCGAGTCCAGGCGATCGGTTGGTTGACGCCCTCGATCGTAACGCTGCGGAAGCCGACGCCATAGGCCTTGTCGATCACTTCCGCGCGCAATGCCTGGTCGGCTGGTCCATCGGCGACGACCTTGCCGCCGGCCAACACGATCACTCGGTCGGCGAACCGGGCAGCAAGGCCGAGATCGTGCAAGCTCACGACGACTGAGCCGCCGCGCCGGGCCTCGGCGCGCAGCACGGCCATGGCGTCGAGCGCGTAGGCTGGATCGAGACTTGCCACGGGCTCGTCGGCCAGCAGGATCTCCGTCTCGGTCGCCAGCGCCCGCGCCAACATCAGTCGCGCGCGCTCGCCTTGCGAAAGCGCATCGATCGTCCGATCGGCGAAGCTCAGGCAGTCGACGCGCCCGAGGGCGCGCTCGACGGCAGCGGCGTCGCCCGCCACCAACGGCCGGCTGAGGTCGGCGCCATACGGCAGACGCCCCAACGCCACCAGATCGCGCCCCTTCAGCGGCCAGTAGACGCTTGCGCCTTGAGGCAAGTAGGCGATGTGGCGAGCCCGCGCGCTGATGCCGATACGCGCAAGCGGGACCCCCGCCAACTCGACCTGCCCCGCCGCCGGTGCATCGAGTCCGGCGAGATGATTGAGCAGCGTGGTCTTGCCGGAGCCGTTGGGCCCGACAACGGCAGCAAGCTCACCGGCAGCGAAGTCGAGTTCCACCCCTTCGAGAACCGTGCGGCTGCCGCGCCGGCAAACAAGTGCACGTGTCCGCAGCACGCTCATGCCGCAAGCCATGCCGAGCGGGCACGCCGCACGACGCGCACCAGGAACGGCGCCCCGACCAGCGACGTGAAGACGCCGAGCTGCACCTCGTAGGCCGTCGGCAGCAAGCGCACCGCGATGTCGGCCGCCAATACGAGAGCCGAGCCAACCAGCATCGCCGGCAGCAAGGTCGCTCCCGGCCGGAAGCCCATTTTTGCTCGCACGAGATGCGGCGCGATCAAACCAACGAAGCCGACGACACCCGCGACCGATGTTGCCGCTCCGACCATCAGCCCGACACCAAGGGTCAGCCGCAGACCGAGCGACCGAGTGTCCGCGCCGAGACTGCGCGCCGCCTCCTCGCCGAGCGACAACGCGTCGAGCCAGCGGCCCGCACCCAACACAAGTGTCGCGCCCGCCACCATGAACGGCGCCGATAGGGCGAGATAGCGCAGGTCGCGGTCTGTGATCGAACCAGCCAGCCACAACGAAATTTCCTGATAGGCGAAGGGGTTGGGCGACAAAGCCAGCACCAACGAGATCAACGCAGCGGCGATGGCGTTGATGGCCACGCCCATCAGCAGCAACGACACCGTTCCGGTGCCGGCCCGCACCGCCGTCATCAGCAAGGCCACGGCGAGCGCCGCCCCGGCGATGCCGGCGATCGGCAGAGCAAGGGCGAAAGCGGCCGCCAAGCCGCTATAGAAGGCGCAGACGGCGGCAAAGCCGGCGCAGGCTGACACGCCGATCACGCCAGGTTCGGCCAATGGATTGCGCAGCCACCCCTGCAGCACTGCGCCGCTCAGCCCGAGCACGCCGCCGATCAACAATCCAAGTGTCGCCCGCGGCACACGCAGTTCCCAGACGATCGTCCAACCGACTTCGCTGCCCAGCCGCCAAGGCCACCACACCGGCCCCACCGCCAATGACAGGACGTAAAGGGCAAACACCAGCAGAACCAGCCAACGCGTCACTGCCGAGCCTCGCCGAGCAGCCGGAGCGCCGCGAAATTGTCCGGACCTGCGCAGATCGACATCCTCAAGGGGATCGACACCAGCCGCGTGCGGCCGGTGAGCGCGAGCAGCGCATGGTGATCGACGAACTCGGTCGCGCGCGCCGGATGGGCATTGGCATTGCCGTCGAGCACCAGCAGGTCAGGCCGCCCGGCCAGCACCGCTTCGAGCGGCAGGCGGCCGAACGTGGCAATGCCGAGATCGGCCGCAAGATTGCGAAAGCCGGACAGACGCAGCAGCTCGTCCATCACGCTGCCTTTGCCCGAGGTGCCGCGATTGGCCTGCAGCACGGCGGCCAGGCCGGTTGCGGGTCCTGTCCAAGTGAGCTGCCGGCGCTGCAGGCGCATGTCGTCGACGATCTCGCGGGCTCGGTCATCGCGGCCCAGCGCAGCACCAATTCGCAGGATCAGCGCCTCGGCTTCGTCGAGCGAGGCCGCCCACGGAACCTCAAGAAGCGGCACACCGGCCGAACCGATCAGCCGCTTCGCGCCGACATGCGAATCCTTGTTGAAGATCACCAGATCGGGCCGCAGGTCGAGGATCGATTCGACCGTGGCGCGGACCGGCGCAATGGCGCGAGCGCGTTCGGCCTCGGCCGAGAGCCATGGATCGTGCGCCAGGTAGCTGACGCCCACGAGTTGGCCCGGCGCGGCGAGTCGCAGCGCCATTTGATCGAGACAGAGATTCACGGTGACGACGCGTTGCGGCGACTGCGCCCAGGCGGGCGCGCCGCCCAACGTCGGCAACAGCAGTGCAAGCAGGACCCTCAACACGAAACGACCCGCCAATTCGCAAGCTGGCGTGCCCGCGGCAGCCAGTCGACCAAGGCGATCGCCGCCTCGGGCGAACTGTGCGCCGCCACGACCGACCCGGCAACGGCGGCTACCGACCGGGCTCCGGTGAAGTCCATCACATCGAAGCCGGTGCGGTTGCACACCAAGACAGGGCGGCCCGTCACGCGCGAAGCCCTCTCCCACTCGCCGTTGGGACCATGATGGCCGGGCGCCCACGCGGCCGAGGAGATCAGCAGATCGACACCCCCGGCCGCTGTCTCGTCGACCAGGCGCTCGGAATACATGTCGGCGCAGACAAAGAGGCCGAGCCGGCCCAAGCCATCGACAGCCAAGCTCGTGGCACGATCCCCCGGCGCAGACCAGGACTCCGAGCCCACCCTCAGAACATTGATCTTCCGGTGGTGCCCGAGCCTGGCCCTACCAGGCCCGAACAAAATCATGCTGTTGAACAGGCCCTGATCGGCCTCGGGAGTGCCCAGCAACAGGTGTCCGGCAATGCGATGGGCAAGTGCGCCGGCCCAGCCGAACAACGCAGTCTGGTCGCGGGCGATCCAGTCGATGCCGATGAGATCGCGGAAGCCCCAGCCGCTGACGGCCAATTCCGGAGTCACGACCATCCGCGCCCCATGCATCGATGCCCGCACTGCGGCCCCTTCGACCATACGTTTGTTGCGTTCCACCATGCCTGCTTCCGGAGCCAGATGGAGCAAGGCGAGTGTAAGCGGTGTCTCTGTGGTCGTGTCATTCACAGCCGACGAGCCTACCGGACTCTCCGCCCGACTACCTCACCAGTCTTGCCCCCGCTCGCCCTGGCCTAGAACCTCGCCTTCACGCCGAAGAAGGCCTGAAAGTACGGAGCCTGGAAACCCTCGGGCTCCTCGTAGACCCGGTTGAGCACGTTCTCGGCGCGAGCAAAGAGCTGAACGTTACTGCGCACGTCGTAAGCAGCGGTGAACCTCACCAAGGTATAGGCCGACGGTTGGATGATGGCGCCGGTCACAGCATTGAAGTCGTAACGACTCGAAACCTGCGTGACGCCGAAGCCCAGCCGTACGTCGTCCCATGGCCGCACTTCGCCGCGGATGTTGAAGGTGTCCTGCGGACGGCGCACCAGCGGGGTGTTGGCGGTGACGTTGCGCGCAATCAGGAATGTGTACTCGAAATTGAAATCCATCCAGCTGAACGGCTTGATCTGGGCGAACGTCTCGAATCCCTCGCTCTGCGCATCGGCCACGTTCTGCAACGACGTGAAGGGCGGCGGGCACTGGATGAGGTTGTAGTAGGTATTGAAGAAGTAGGTGATGCCGGCCGTGAACTTGCGATCGAACATTCCCTGCTCGACGCCGACCTCGTAGCCGCGGCTGTACTCCGGTGACAGGTTGCGGTTGCCGGAGCAGAAGAATCCCGCGCCGTAGAGCTCGAACAGCGAGGGCGCCTTGAACGCCGTGCCGTAGGAGGCCTTCACCTTGGTGTCGGTCGGAGCGAACAGGTAGGACGCTCCCGCCCGCCAGGTCGAGACGTTGCCATAGGTGTCGTTGAAGTCGACCCGGCCGGCGAGGTTGAGGTTCAAGATCTCGAACAAGGTGGCGCGGAGCTGACCATAGAGCCCGGTCTGCGCCATGGTGCCCCAGCCCTGGGCGCCGTCGACGTTCGAGTAGGCCCAGGAGCGGTCGAAGTCGATGCCGCCGATGAACGAGAAGTCCTCGGTGATGCCGACGAAGTTCTTCCAATCCGCCTGCAGTCGCCGGCCGTTGAAATAGGAGTCCTGCACGAAGGGAAACGGCACCTGGATACTGGGGAAGTCCTGCGAGTGGCGGTAGATGCTGGAGTAGTTGATGCCGACGGTGGGCTTCCACCGGCCGTCGATGTACGAGCCGTCGAGTTCGACTCGATTGAAGAACTGCTGGGTGAACGTCGTGGCGTTGGGGTCCTCGAGGCCCACCTGGTCGAACTTGACTTGGGTGTCGATGTAGCGGCTGAACCACGTGATGTTGGTGTTGTCGTTGATCTCGAAGCCCAGTCACGACGCCAGTGTAATGTTGCGGTAGGGGTCGATATCGACGAAGCCGCCGGGTGGCGTGAAGCGCGCCGGCACGATCGTATCGTTGGGCGAGTAGGTGCCGGCCACCGTGATATTGTAGTTGAAACGACCTTCGCTGCCGCGCACGTAGGCGCCGCTGTTGGAAGTGAGGCGCGTGCCGAGCTCGGTGAAGGCCGCGCCGTTGATCGGTCCCTTTCCGGCCTTGGTCACCATGTTGACGACGCCACCGATCGCCTGGCTGCCGTAGAGCGTGCTCATCGGGCCACGCACGACCTCGATGCGGTCGAGATTCTCCGTGAGGAAGTGGGCAAAATCGACCGCGCCGTTGGCGGCAGACGGATCGCTGACATTGACGCCATCGATCAGCACCAACACGTGATTGGAGTTCGAGCCCCGCACGAACACCGACGTTTGCGTGCCGACCCCGCCGGACTGCTGCACCGACACGCCGGGCACCGTGCGCAACACATCGGCTGCAGTACGGAGCTGCCGGCGCTGCATTTCCTCGTTCATGATCACGGTGACGCTGCCGGTCACCTTTTCCGGATCGGTCGGGAAGCGGTCGGCGGTGATGACGACTTGCGGCGCCATGCCGGCAGGTTCGGTCTGCGCCCACGCCGCAGCGGGCGCGATCAGCGACAACAGGATCAGAGTTCGACGGAACGATGACATCGGACGGTCTCCCAACGGCTAACGCAACTGCGCGTCACCGCTCGGTTGACCGTCCCGTTGGAACAAACCCGTCCATCGGAAGAGCGACGCTCTCGCCGGCAGGTCTTCTGGCTTGCGGGTCGCTGCTCCTGCCCGCCTTCCCGGACCGAAATCCAGTGGCACGATGGACAGTCGCTCGCCGCTCACAGCTGCGGGTACAGCTGCCGATTGGCCCTTCCCTTTTCAGGTCCCAGGCACCACGGCATTCCCTGTTCGCCTCCGGTTAAGGAGGACCGACGATGGCGACAAACTGAAACATGCGATCTCCGGCGTCAAGCAGTCGTCGCAAGCAACTCAGGCGAATGCCCTGGTTAGCGCCGACCGTATCGGCGCGGCCAAACGACGCCCCCACTGCCGAGCGTCATCCGGTGTGGCGATCAGGTCTTGTCGCACTTCAAGTGAGCAATGCGGGATGGCGCGTGAGCGCGCGTGCGCATTCAAGGTGTATTCATAGGAGGCCCGTGCCGAGTACGGCTCGTTGTCGCCCACGACCAATGAATCGTCGCCGCGCAGTTCGTCGAGCAGCGGCGCGGGAAGGCGTGGGTCGTCGTTCCAGAGCACCCCGACATGCCAGGGCCGCTCCGAGCCGTTCATGCGCGGCGTGAAGCTGTGCACCACCAGCAGCGCCGCCAGGCGGCCGCCGGCGCCGATGCGATCGAGCTGGCGGCCCACTTCGCGATGATACGGCCAGAAGCACGCCTCGGCCCTGGCATCGACTTGCGCCCGAGTGAGCCCACGGTTGGCCGGCACGGGTGTGCCGTCGCTCACCTCGGGGATCGAGCCTTCGCCGCCCGGCCAGCGATTGCAGTCGATCACCAGGCGTGAGTAGCCGGAAGCGACCAGCGGCGCGTCGAGCAGCTCGGCGAGCGCAATCGCCGTTTCGAGGCCGCCGATGTCCCAACCGATGTGGCGCGACAGATCGGCATCGTCGATGCCGAGATTGCCCAACGACTTCGGGACCGCCTTGCTGGCGTGGTCGCACAGCAGCAACAGCGGCGCCTTGCCCTTCTCGTTGTGAACGGTGAACGGCGGGGGATCGCCCGGTCCCAGCAGCTGTTGCATCGCGCCCCTATAGTGCGAAGATCACGACAATGAAAGACGCCGATGCCCGCGCGCTCCTGCGCGACCTGTTCGACGCCGCACTCGCGGCAGCACAGCCGGCGACGTGCCTGGCGCCCCACATCGCCGGCCTTCGGCCGCCGACAGGCAAGACGATCGTCATCGGCGCCGGCAAGGCAAGTGCCGCCATGGCGCGAGCCGTCGAGGAGCAATGGCCGCATGCGCTGGAAGGGCTGGTGGTGACCCGCTACGGCTACGGCGAGCCCTGCCGAAGGATCGAGATCGTCGAGGCGGCACACCCGGTGCCCGACGAGAAAGGCCGCGCCGCCGCCGGTCGCATCCTCGCGCGTGTCAAAGGCCATGGACCCGATGATCTCGTGCTGTGCCTGATCTCGGGCGGCGCGTCGGCGTTGCTTGCCTTGCCGGCGCCGGGCCTGACACTCGCCGACAAGCAGGCGGTCAATCGTGCGCTTCTGCGATCCGGCGCCAACATCGGCGAGATGAACACAGTGCGCAAGCACCTCTCGGCCATCAAGGGCGGCCGACTCGCCGTGGCGGCGCAGCCGGCGCGCGTTCTCAGCTGGCTGATTTCCGACGTGCCCAACGACGATCCGGGTGTGATCGGCTCCGGACCGACGGTGGCCGATCGCACGACCTTCGCCGATGCCTTGGCCGTGCTCGCCAAATACCGCATCGATCCGCCTGCCGCCGTGCGCTGCCATCTCGAGAAAGGCGCCGGCGGTGGCATCGAAGAAACGCCCAAGCCGGGCGACCCTCGGCTGTGGGGCGTCGAGACCATCGTCGTGGCCACCCCGCAACGGTCGCTTGAAGCGGCCGCCGCCCTCGCCCGCCGGCGCGGCCTCGAGGCTGTCGTGCTGGGCGACAACCTCGAAGGTGACGCGCGCATGCTCGGCGCCGAGCATGCGCGGCGGGCCGTCGATCATGCTCTGCGCGGCGGCAAGCCCACCGTCATCCTGTCCGGCGGCGAGACCACCGTGACGGTGCGCGGCAAAGGCCGCGGCGGCCGCAATGTCGAATATCTGCTCGGTCACGCCATCGCTGCAGCCGGCACCTCCGGCATCTGGGCGATCGCGGCCGATACCGACGGCGTGGACGGTGCAGAAGAGATCGCGGGCGGCTTGTTCACACCCGATACGCTCTCGCGAGCCCGAGCCCTGGGGCGCGACCCGCAGGCAATGCTCGACGACAATGACGGGCACACCTTCTTCGAGATGTTGGGCGACAACCTCGTCACCGGTCCGACCAAGACCAACGTCAACGACTTTCGTGCCACGTTGATCGCGCCATGACCGGCTATCCGGGTTCCTGCCATTGCGGCGCCGTGACGGTCGTCTTCACATCGGACAAGGCGCCGCAGGCCATGCGCGTCGGACGGTGTGCCTGCAGCTTCTGCCGCCGGCACGGCGCGCGAACGCTGGGCGATCCGGGCGGGTCGGTCGAATTCCGCGCCGCATCCGGTAGCCTTGCGCGCTATCGCTTCGCGCTCGGCATCACCGACTATCTGGTGTGCTCACGGTGCGGCACCTATGTCGGCGCCGTCATGCTCGACCAGGGCGGCCTGATCGGCATCGTGAATGTCAACGCCCTGGATATTCGCGATACGTTCGATCCAGCGCCGCCGCTGCATGACTACGACGGCGAGGACGAGGCCCGCCGGCGGGCACGGCGGCGAAAGTTCTGGATGAAGGCGACAGTGATCGCCTAGGGTCGGGTCATGGCCATCCTTGGAGTTATCGCCGACGACTTCACCGGCGCCACCGACATTGCGGGCATGCTGGTCAAGGGCGGCATGCGCACCATCCAGACCATTGGCGTGCCGGCTGCCGGTACGATCCCGAGCGACGTCGATGCCGTCGTCGTGGCGCTGAAGACGCGCTCGATCGTCGCCAAGGACGCCGTCGCTCAATCGCTGGACGCGTTGGCCGCCGCGAAGGCGGCTGGCTGCGTGCGCTTCTTTTTCAAGTACTGCTCGACCTTCGATTCGACCGACGCCGGCAACATCGGACCGGTGGGCGATGCGCTGATCGAGGCGCTTGGCGTACAGCAGGCGATCTACTGTCCTGCCTTCCCCGAGAACGGCCGCACCATCTTCTTCGGTCACCTGTTCGTCGGCGACATTCTGCTGTCCGACTCCCACATGCGTCATCACCCTCTGACGCCAATGACCGATGCCAGCCTGGTGCGCGTCCTGGCACGCCAAACCAGGCACCGAGTCGGACTGGTACCGCTGAAGCAAGTGCAGGCAGGCTCGGCCGCACTGCGCGCTGCGCTCGACAAGCTCGCAGCCGACGGCGTGCGTCATGTCGTGGTCGATGCCGTGGCCGACAGCGATCTCGGTGTCATCGGCGAGGCGGTCGGCGACGATGCGTTGGTGACCGGTGGCTCGGGCGTGGCATTGGGCTTGCCCGCGGCCTACCGCCGCCGCGGGCTTCTTGCTCACAAGGCGAACGCCGACACATTGCCCAAGGTTGGTGGCGCTGCAGCGGTGCTGGCGGGCTCGTGCTCGGCGGCAACGCTCGGCCAGATCGCGACCTTCAAGGGGCCACATCTGGCCCTCGATACCGACGCCATCTGCCGCGGCGAACCGATTGCCGATGCGGCCCTGTCCTGGGCCAAGGGCAGGCTCGGTCACAGCCCCATCCTGTTGTCGGCCAGCGACAAGCCCGAGGCGGTGAAGGCGTTGCAAGCCAAGTACGGCATCGACAAGTCGAGCCAGGCCATCGAACTGACCATGGCCGCGCTCGCAAAAGGCCTGGTCGCCGCCGGCGTCGGCCGCCTGGTGGTGGCGGGCGGCGAGACCTCGGGCGCCGTGGTCGGCGCGCTCGACGTCAAGGCGCTGCGCATCGGACCAGAGATCGATCCCGGCGTGCCATGGACGGCATCGGTCGGCGCCAAGCCGATGCTGCTGGCGCTCAAATCGGGCAATTTCGGCGCGCCGGACTTCTTCACCAAGGCTTTCCAACGCCTATGAGCACCGACGAAGCGAAAACGCGCGACGCGATCTGCGCCCTAGGCGCCAAGCTGGCCGCGCGCGGCCTTTGCCCCGGCACCTCGGGCAACATCAGCGCGCGCATCGCCGACGGCTGGCTGATGACCCCGACCAACTCTTCGTTGGGCGAACTCGAGCCCGGCCGTCTCTCCAGACTCGATCTCTCGGGCAAGCACGTCGCCGGCGACGCGCCGACCAAGGAAGCCTTACTGCACCGTTCAGTGTACGACGTGCGGCCCAAGGACGGTGCCATCGTCCACCTGCATTGCACGCATGCCGTAGCGGTCTCTTGCCTCGATCCATCGTGCCATCACAACAAGGACACGACGCTGCCGCCGATCACGCCCTACTTCGTGATGCGCGTCGGCAAGCTGCCGCTCGTGCCCTACTTCAAGCCGGGCGATCCCAAGCTCGCCGACGCCATCCGCGACTACGCCCGCGGTCATCGCGCCGTGCTGCTGGCCAACCACGGGCCGGTAGTCGCCGGCACTTCGCTGTCGGCGGCCTCCGCCTCGATCGAAGAGCTGGAAGAGACGGCGAAGCTCCACTTGCTCCTGCAGGGCTTCAAGGTTCGCCTGCTCAGCGATGCGCAAGTGCGCGACGTCGAAGAAGCATTTCCCTCCTGAACGGACAATCCCATGCCCAAGCTCGCCGCCAATCTGTCGTGGATCTACCAGGAGGTGCCGTTCCTGCAGCGTTTCGGCGCCGCGGCTGCGCATGGCTTCAAGGCGGTCGAGATCCTGTTCCCCTACGAGGCGCCGGCCGCGGCGATCGCGGCTGAACTCAAGAAGCACAAGCTCACGCAGGCGTTGTTCAATCTGCCGCCGGGCGATGCCAGCAAAGGCGAACGCGGACTTGCCGCGCTGCCCGGCCGCGAAGCCGAGTTCTCGGCCGCGCTCGACACTGCCCTCGACTACGCCAAGGTCCTGGACTGCCGCACCCTGCACATCATGTCGGGCATGATCGCACCCGGCGCCGACCTGCAGGCCATGCATCGCACTTTCGTCGCCAATCTCAAGCGCGCCTGCGACCGCACTGCCAAGAGCGGCCTCACCCTGGTGCTCGAGCCGATCAACCATCGCGACATTCCGGGCTATTTCACCAACACCACCGATCAAGTGAAGCGGATCATCGACGAGGTTGGTGCGCCGCATCTCAAGCTGCAGCTCGACCTCTATCATCTGCAGGTCACCGAAGGCGACCTCACCAAGCGCACCGAGCGCCTGTTCCCGCTCACCGCGCACGTGCAGATCGCGGGCAACCCCGACCGCAACGAGCCCGATGTCGGCGAGGCCAATCATCTCTATCTTCTCGATGTGCTCGATCGCCTGGGCTACCAGGGCCATGTCGGGCTGGAGTACAAGCCCAAGACGACGACCGCTGCGGGCCTCGGCTGGGCGGCGAAGTACGGCATCAAGGCCTGAGCGATGACCGACAAGAACACCCCAGTCGTGGCCTTCATCGGCTTGGGCTCGATGGGACTCGGCATGGCAAAGAACCTGCTGAAGCACGGGCACGAGGTGGTCGGCGTCGATTCCAGCACGGCAGCGCGTGACGCCTTCGCTGCGGCAGGCGGCATGGTGGCGACAAGCCCGGCCGAAGCGACGCGCGGCGCCGATGCCGTCGTGGTGGCGGTCGTGAACGCCCAGCAGGTCGAGGCTGTGCTGTTCGGCGAGAGCGGCGTCGTGCCGGCTTTGCGCAAAGGCGGCCTGATCATGCAGTGCGCCACGGTGCCGGCAGCGTTTGCCAAGTCGCTGGGTGAACGCTTGGCGTCATCGGGC
>VGCQ01000069.1 GCA_016870055.1 Alphaproteobacteria bacterium
GGGCCGGCGTATAACCGTCAAAGAAGCGGCAGACGCCGACGCCTGATGCGATCGCGTTCGACGACCAGAATGCTGCCTTCGATCCCTGTAGCATCGAAGGCACCAAGCAGGGCACTCATTCGGGCTCGCACATCGGCCTCGCTCCAACTGCCGCCGCGAAACAGGATCAGGCTGGGTTCTGTCGAACGTGCAATTGCCAACAGGCGAGGGTATCGAGATCAGCCGTGACGATCGTGCGCCGTTCGTGCCTCGCTACCTCCATGATCCGAGCATCGCTGGAAGTGGCGAGGCCGACGGAAGCGGCGTGAATTGCATCATGTCCGCGATCGACAAGCCAAGTCGCCAGCAGCGGCGACAACGGCATGTCGATGAGGAATCTCAACTGGCTATGTCCAGAGTTTCATCCTCGGCCAAATCCGCCGCAAAGTGCAGGGCAACCTCGATATCCTCGGCTTCCAAGTAAGGATAGGACACGAGGATGGACTCTCGTGTCTCGCCGGCCGCCAAAAGGCCGAGCAGACGCGCGACCGGAAACCTCATTCCACGAATGCAGGGCTTCCCCGTACAGACCGCGGGATCGATCGTGATGCGACCATGAACCATGCCACCATCCTAACCGAAGATAGCTGAAGCGGCTATGCTTCGTCACGACGCGCGAGGTGTTGCGCTAGAACACAGTCCACCCGGCTGGAATCAGCTGGGCGGACTGTGCCCGGTGCAACAAGCAGCGCCCGAGCGCGCGAATCCGATCGGATTCCGCTCTAGCAACCTGCGAAGCGACAGATCTACCATCGTGGCATGACGGCAAGGGTAAGCGGCACCGAAGGCTACGGCGAGACCGCCGACGAGCGCGTCAAGCAATACGAGAGCCTGGCCTTCGCCGATGTCCATCGCGACATGCTGCATCTCTTCCCGGCGCGACCGAGCCGCATCATCGATATCGGCGCTGGCACCGGCCGCGATGCAGCGGGATTCGCCGAGCTTGGCCACACGGTGACGGCGGTCGAACCGACGCAGGAGCTGCTGGCCCACGCCCGCCGGCTGCATCGTCAGCCATCCATCACCTGGATCGACGACTCGCTGCCGGAGCTCGACCGCGTCCACGCGTCGGGCGAGCGCTACGACCTCGTCATGCTGACCGCGGTCTGGATGCATCTCGACCGCACGCAGCGCGAGCGCGCCATGGCGCGCGTCGTCGCCTTGCTGCGGCCGCGCGGCTTGATGGCGTTGTCGCTGCGCCACGGGCCGGTGCCGCCCGGCCGCCGCATGTTCGAGGTGACGTCGGCCGAGACGCGCGCGCTGGCCGAACGGCGCGGGCTCGCGACCGTCCACGACAGCGAACGGCCCGCGCTGTTGGGCGGCCCGTCCGTATGGTGGAGTCGGCTCGCCTTCCGGGCTCCTGACCAAATCAAATGCTGACGAATCGCGACGCATCGTCATTGTCGACGACACAAGAGGCGATGACTACCGAGTCGCTGCCTCATGTTCTTCTTCCATCGGCGACTCGCCGCCGCAACACCGCACGACGAACAGCGTCGCAGCCAGCAGATCCGCGCAGCCGCCGGCGGACAGGTTGCGCGCCGTAAAGTCGCGATGCAGGCGCTCGGCCTCGGCGAACCAGTCGTCGCGATGGCAGCCGCCGCGCGCGAGGAACGCGCTCGCCGACCGACGGACGAACTCGCCGGCGGCCACGCCGCCGCGATAGAGCGCCGTCGTGTCGTCGACGGCCGCCATCAGGGCAAACAGCGTCTGAATGCACGCCGCATTGCCGTCGAGTCCGGTGGCGAGCGCCGCCCGGTAGGTCGGCACGCCGACCGCGAAGATGCCGGGAAACCCCAGCGCCGCTTCGCGCCGCGCTCCGTCGCGGCCGGTTTGGCGCTGCACGGCGGCGCCATGGCTGGAGGCGGAGATGCCGCGCGCTGCGTGAACGGCGAGAGCCTCGCCCCATTCGCGCAACAGCACCGACTGGACGGCTTGCGGCGAGCGAACACCGTCCGACGCCGGCGTCCGCGCCATTGCGGCCACCATCATGCCCAGCGAGAAGATCGCGCCGCGATGGGTGTTGACGCCGCCCGTGACCTCCAGCATGCGGCGCTCCGCCGCCATGCCGAGCGGCATCAGTGCGGCCTCGAACGACCGGCCGGCGCGCCCTGCCGCCGCGAGGTCGGTGAACGGCTGCAAGAGGGAATCGGCCGAGCGGCACATCAGAGCGAAGTCCATGTCGGCATGCGCACCGGAGTCGACCGGACTCACCAGCCCAGGCTTGGGATAGGCCTCGAGTTCGTCGTACAGAGCCTGCACGGCCGTGCGCGCCAGCGCTTCGCAACTCACCGCGGCAGCACCGATCGCGGCATCAGCCGCAGGCCAGTCGGCGACTTCATCGCGATCTCCGCCCTGCCCTGGCAATACTCGCGCCAATGCACCTCGCCCAGGCCGGGGAAGGAAAGCTCGCCGTCGAGCTTGAAGGCGAGAGCCGTTTCCTCGCGTTCGAGGAAGGCGGCCGCGCGGTCGGCCTCGGCCACGTCCGCGACCTCGACAAGAACGTCGAGATCGGACGTCTCCCGCACGTGGTTCTCGCCGGTGAGGATCTGCCACATCCAGCTGCCATAGACCCTGACATCCAGGCCCTCGCGCTCGGCTGCGGCGGCCAGTCGCGCGAACGTCGCGGCGCGGGTGCCGGCCATCGGATTTTCCGCGACTTCAGCGAGTAGAGGTGGGCGGGCGACATCGACCACATGCTTCGGATCGGCTGCGGCGGCGACGCGACGCGGTCGCAGCTCGGGATGCCGTGGATCGACGCTGCAGAATCCCAAAGCAACGATGTCCTGCTCGGCGCCGCGCCGCGCAACCACGAACGGCCGTCCGGCGGCCTGCCAACGATCGGCCAGGATGCGATCGGCATCGCGGCCGGCCCGCGGTGCCTGCGACAGGCGCACCAGCGCGTGACGACGCAGGGCGATCATCGCGCGGCTGCGGCCAGCACTTTCTTGCGACTGTCGAGGGCAAGCTCGCACCCAACGCGTTGCAGCCGCCGCGCCCTGTTCAGGCGGCGCTTGGCGGCAATTGCAATCGTCATGCACCCTTGTCCCTCATCCCTGTCCGAGGGTCAACGACCCGCGCGCTGTACCCTTGATGCGGCCACCGATGTGACGACGAGCCCGGCTGGCTCCGGCAGGACTCGTCATGCGCTGGGCCGCGATCCGTAGCCATTTGACTTCGTCGAATGCACCTCGGCACATTGCTTCGCATGGCCCTTTCCCTCCTCCTCTCCGGCGATTCGATCCTGCAGCGCCGGTTGAACAGCCGTGACGACGCCGAGCTGCGGCCATTGTTCGACCGGATACGCGCAGCCGATGTCGCCTTCACCAATCTCGAAGGGTTGGCCAACGACTATCGCGGCGATCCCGCCCTGGAGAGCGGCGGCTCGCATTTCGGCGCGCCGGCCTGGGTGCTGAACGAGTTGGTGGCGGCCGGTTTCGATCTCTTCGCGACGGCGACCAACCATGCCCTCGACTATTCGATCTCGGGCCTGGTGCACACGATCGAGGCGCTGGAGACGCGCGGACTTTCCTTCGCCGGCATCGGCCGCAATCTCGAGGATGCGCGGCGGCCCTGCTATCACACCTCGCCCGCCGGCACCGTCGCGATGATCTCCTGCTGCTCGACCTTCGCCAAGGGCAACGAGGCCGGCGCCCAGCGGCCCGACCTGCCGGGACGTCCGGGGTTGAACCCGCTGCATGTCGAGACGGTGCACGAAGTCACCGAGCAGCAGCTCGCCGTGTTGCGCGAGGTCGCCGATCAGCTCGGTCTCGAGGCCGAACGCCAGCAGAAGATCAAATCCGGCTTTGCGTTCCCGCTCGCCGATCCGGCGTTGTTCCCGCTCGGCGAGCTGAAATTCAAATCGGCCAACCAGGCGCAGGTGCGCACGGCGGCCAACGCCAAGGACGTGGCGGCGATCAAGCGATGGGTCGCCGAGGCGCGCGGGCTTGCCGACCTCGTGCTGGTGAGCCTGCACGCCCATGAGCAGCTCGGAGCCAAGGACGTGCCGGCCGAATTCATCGGCACCTTTGCGCGCGAGATGATCGACGCCGGCGCCGATCTCGTGGTCGGCCATGGCCCGCATCTGCTGCGTGGGCTGGAACTGTACAAGGGCAAGCCGATCTTCTACAGCCTGGGCAACTTCATCGGCCAGAACGAGCTGGTCGCCAAGATCCCGGCCGACGGCTACGACCGCTTCCGCGCCGAACCCGACCTGACGCCGGGGCAAGTTTACCAAAAGCGCACGCAAGGCGACCAGGCGGGCTTCCCGGCCGACCGCCGCTACTGGGAATCGATCGTGCCCACCTTGCGCTACGAAGGCGGCACGGCGGGGGCAATGACCTTGCGCTCGATCGAGCTGACGCCGATCTCGCTCGGCTGGAAGGAGGCCCGCCATCGTCGCGGCCGTCCGCGCCTCGCTGCAACGGAAGAGGCGAATGCGATTCTGGAGCGCTTCGCTGGCCTCTCGCGGCCGTTCGGCACCGAGCTTTGCAGCGACAGGCGGACGGTCAGGCTCTAGCCGAACGCCTCTTCCCACGAGCCGCGCGTCGAGGCTTTGGAGTACTCCGTCGCGCGGTTCTCGAAGAAGTTGGTGTGCTCGATGGCGTTGAGCATCTGGTCCATCCACGGCAGCGGGTTCTTGGCGTCGCTGCGGTAGATCGGCTGCAGGCCGATCTGGGTCAGCCGGCGGTCGGCGATGTAGCGGATGTAACGTTTGACGTCGGTCGCCGTCATGCCCTCGATGCCGCCCAACTCGAAAGCGAGATCGATGAAGGCATCCTCGTGATCGACGATGGTCGAGCAGGCGATGTAGATCTCGCGCTGCAGCGCCTCGGTCCAGATCTCGGGATTCTCCTGAACGAAGGTGCGGAACAGGCGGACGATCGAGTTGCAGTGCAGGGTCTCGTCGCGCACCGACCACGAGACGATCTGGCCCATGCCCTTCATCTTGTTGAAGCGCGGGAAGTTCATCAGCATGGCGAACGAGGCGAAGAGCTGTAGGCCTTCGGTGAAGGCGCCGAACACCGCCAGCGTCTTGGCGATGTCGGCTTTCGAATCGACGTTGAAGCCCTGCATGTAGTCGTACTTGTCCTTCATCTCCTTGACGTGGAGGAAGGCCGAGTACTCGGTCTCGGGCATGCCGATCGTGTCGAGCAGATGGCTGTAGGCGGCGACGTGCACCGTCTCCATGGCGGAGAAGGCGGCCAGCATCATCTGCACCTCGGTCGGCTTGAAGACCCGGCTGTAGTGCCGCATGTAGCAGTTGTTCACCTCGACGTCGGCCTGGGTGAAGAAGCGGAAGATCTGCGTCAGCAGGTGGCGCTCGCTGTCGGTGAGCTTGTTGCGCCAGTCCTTGACGTCGTCGGCCAGCGGCACCTCCTCGGGCAGCCAATGGATGCGCTGCTGCGTCAGCCAGGCCTCGTAGGCCCACGGGTAGGAGAACGGCTTGTAGATCGGCTTGGCGTCGAGCAGGGACATGGCGGACCGGACGATCGGTAGGGCGAAAGGAACCCCGTCGCGCTGCCGTGTGGACCGGTGGCGCGGCGAGGACGGCTGGAGGCTACTGGCAGCTAAGGCACTCTTCGTAGTCGGTCGACTGCGCCGGCCCGGCCGGCATGCCGAGCGGCACGGGCGCGGGCGCGTCGATCTTGGGGGCGGCAAGCGCCTGGTCGCCGATCGGCAGGGCGAGCGCTTCGCCCGCCACCGTCTCGGCGCGCTGGATGGACAGCGAGCGGCAGTAGTACAGGCTCTTCACGCCGCGCTTCCAGGCCATCATGTGGATCTGGTGCAGGTCGCGCTTGTGCACGTCGGCCGGCAGGAAGAGGTTGAGCGACTGGCTCTGGCAGATGAACGGCGTGCGGTCGGCGGCGTGCTCGACCAGCCAGCGCTGGTCGATCTCGAACGCCGTCTTGAACACCGCCTTCTCGCGGTCGTCGAGGCAGTCGAGATGCTGCACCGAGCCCTGGTTGACAGTGATCGACGTCCAGGTGTCGTCGTCGTTCTTGCCCTTCTGCTCAAGCATCTTCTCGAGATAGGGATTGCGCACCACGAACGAGCCGGAGAGCGTCTTGTGGTTGTAGACGTTGGCCGCCGACGGCTCGATGCCGGGCGAGGCGCCGCCGCAGATGATCGAGATCGAGGCGGTCGGCGCGATCGCCAGCTTGTTGGAGAAGCGCTCCACGAAGCCGAAATCGGCGGCATCGGGGCAGGCGCCGCGTTCGCCCGCCAGCGTCTTGGAGGCCTCGTCGCAGTGGCTGCGGATGTGCTTGAACATCTTCTTGTTCCACACCTTGGCCATCACCGATTCGAGCGGGATGTTGTTCTGCTGCAGGAAGGAGTGGAAGCCCATGACGCCGAGCCCGACCGAGCGCTCGCGCATGGCGGCGTAGGTGGCGCGGGCGAAGTCCGTGCCGGCATTGTCGATGAAGCCCTGCAGGACGTTGTCGAGGAAGCGCATCACGTCCGCGATGAAGGTCGGATGCTCGTGCCACTCGAGATAGGTTTCCAGACTGAGCGAGGACAGGCAGCACACCGCGGTGCGCTGCTTGCCGTGATGGTCGACGCCGGTCGGCAGCGTGATCTCGCTGCACAGGTTGGAAGTCTTGACCTCGAGGCCGGCGAGCTTGTGATGCTCGGGCCGCGCCTTGTTCACGTGATCGACGAACACCAGGTAGGGCTCGCCGGTCTCGATGCGCGCCGTCAGGATGCGAATCCAGAGATGGCGCGCCGAGATCTTGCGCTGCACCGCGCCGTCCTTGGGGCTGACCAGCGCCCATTCCTCGTCGTTGTCGACGGCGCGCATGAAGGCGTCGGAGATCAGGAGGCCATGGTGCAGGTTCAACGCCTTGCGGTTGGGATCGCCGCCGGTCGGCCGGCGGATTTCGATGAATTCCTCGACCTCGGGATGGTTGATCGGCAAGTAGACGGCGGCCGAGCCGCGGCGCAGCGAACCCTGGCTGATCGCCAACGTGAGCGAGTCCATGACGCGGATGAACGGCACCACGCCCGAGGTCTTGCCGTTCATGCCGACCTTTTCGCCGATCGAGCGCAGGTTGCCCCAGTAGGAGCCGATGCCGCCGCCGCGCGCCGCCAGCCAGACATTCTCGTTCCACAGACCGACGATGCCTTCGAGCGAATCGCTCGCCTCGTTCAGGAAGCACGAGATCGGCAGGCCGCGACTCGTGCCGCCGTTGCTCAGCACCGGCGTCGCCGGCATGAACCAGAGATTGCTGATGTAGTCGTAGAGCCGCTGGGCGTGGCCGTCGTCGTCGGCATAGGCCGAGGCGACGCGGGCGAACATGTCCTGATAGCTCTCGTTGGGCAGCAGGTAGCGATCGGACAGGGTGGCTTTGCCAAAGGCTGTCAGGCGGGCGTCCCGAGAGGGATCGGTCACAACCCGTGCACCGCTTCGAACTTGAACGATATCAAACACTTGCGGCTCCCATTTTCTTTTTGTCCACAGCTGTGGAAAAAACACCCTGTGGAATACACCTACATCTAGCGAGAGCTGCTCACGGCCCCACTATTCCTTGATGATACGTCACTCGATCGCCCTGTCATTGCCAAAATTTTACCCCGCATGTGAATCTCAGGAATGTACGGTTAACTATCTGAAATACACCGATAAAATCACATTAGAAAGTTTCTGATTTTGGCCGTCGCAGCGCCTTCGCAGATGCAGCAAGAGAGGAGAACAAAACGCGCTTAGCCGCGGATTCCCACGGCTGCAAACAGAAACGCCAGCGAATCGGCTGGGCGGCGAGGAGACGGGTGGCAAAACGCGCGCTGCGACAGGCACTTTCGGTCACGCCGAACATCGTCGTCAGAATGTCATGGTCGGTCGTAACATCGGTCGAAGAAAAACGCCGCCGACGGGGAGGGCTGCTGCTTCGATGGCTAGCGCACTGGCGCCACGTGTCTACGGGCTCGATGCCATTTGCGCCGCGGCCCAGGAGGGCGGCGGCGAGGAGGCCGCGTTGTTCGCCCGCCGGCTGTTCGGCCGCGTCGCCGACAAGGATCTGGCGGCGGCGTCCTCCGACCAGCGCGCCGGCGCAGCGTCGGCCTTGCTGGCCTTTGCCCGGCGCCGCCTGCCCGGCATCGCCAAGGTCCGGGTGTTCAATGCCATCACGGCCGACCATGGCTTCGACAGCCGCCATACCATCGTGCAGATCGTCAATGACGACATGCCGTTTCTCGTCGACTCGTTGGCCAACGAGCTCAATCGCCGCGAGATCGCCGTTCATCTCCTGGCCCACCCGGTGCTGGCGGTGCGCCGCGATCTCGACGGCGACCTGATCGGCTTCGCCCTCGAACCGGGCGAGCGCGCCAAGCCTGAATCGATGATGCATCTGGAGATCGACCGCCAGGCCGACCCGACGGCACTCGACGAGCTGGCGGCGCAGATCTCGCGTGTGTTGGCCGAGGTGCGGCTGGCCGTCGAGGACTGGCGAGCGATGCGCCAGACCTGTCTCGACGCCATCGCCGATCTCGGCCCCAGCCGCTCGCCCAACCTCGCGGAGTACGACGACTTCCTGCGCTGGCTCGAGGCCAATCACTTCACCTTCCTCGGTCATCGCCGCTACCGGTACGCCGACGACGCGGCGCAAGCCGGCGGCCTGCGCTACGAGTTGGTGCCGGGCTCGGCGCTCGGCGTGCTGCGCCGCGACGAGGTCAGGCTGTTCGAAGCCGGGCTGGGCGGCGGCGAGGCGATGGCGCGCTTCGCCCGCGGGCCGCACAACATCCTGATCGTCAAGACCGACCGGCCCTCGCTGGTCCATCGCAGCGGCGCGATGGATTGCATCATCGTCAAGACCTACGACGGCCAGGGCCGTGTCACCGGCGAACGCCGTCTGGTCGGCCTGTTCACCTCGGCCGCCTATCACGCCTCGGTGCACGACGTGCCGCTGCTGCGCGGCCGCGTCGACGGCGTCGTGCGCCGCTGCGGCATCGATGCCAACAGCCACGACGGCAAGGCGCTGCTCGCCATCCTCGAGACCTACCCGCGCGACGAGCTGTTCCAGATCGAGGAGGAGACGCTCTACGAGCACGTGCTGGGCATCCTGCAGCTTCAGGAGCGGCGGCGCGTCGCGCTGTTCGCCCGGCGCGACGCCGTCGGCCGCTTCGCGACCTGCCTGGTGTTCGCGCCGCGCGAGCGGTTCGACGCGGCGCTGAGCGACCGCTTCGCCGCGATCCTCGAACAGGCCTGGAACGGCAAGGTGACGTCGGCCGCCTCCTCGGTCGGCAGCGATTCCGCGCTTGCCCGGTCGCTCTACACCCTGAAGCTCGAAACGCTCGCCGCCCCGACACCCGACCTCGCCGACCTCGAGCAGGCTCTGGTCGAGGCGGCGACGTCGTGGGCCGACCGCTTCCGCGCCGCCCTGCAGGCCAAGCTCGGCGAAGCCGAGGGACGTGCCGCCGCCCGCCGTTGGCGCGACTGGTTCCCCTCGACCTATCGCGACAGCTTCGCCGCCGACCAGGCCGCCGCCGACATCGAGCCGCTGCGGGCGCTGCTCGACGGTGCGGGCTTCGCCGTCCGGCTGGGCCGCCGCGCCGGGATGCCGCCCCATCGCTTCGCCGTGCGTCTGTTCCATCCGCGCAAGCCGATCGACCTGTCCGACATCCTGCCGCTGGCGGAGAATCTCGGACTGCGAGTGCTGAGCGAGGTGCCGTTCCTGTTGCAGTCGGCGGGCTCAGGCGGCGTCGCCATGCAGGTGTTGCGTGTCGAGACCGCCGACAAGTCGGCCGTCGATCTCGCCGCCGTCGGCCCGCGCTTCGCCGAGACGTTGCAGCGCTTGCGGGCGGGCGCGCTGGAGAATGACGGGCTGAACCGTCTGGTCCTCGAGGCCGGCTTCGCCTGGCGCGAAGTCGCGATCCTGCGTGCCTATGCCAAGTATCTGCGCCAGGCCGGCATCGCCTTCAGCCAGGACTACATGGAACGCGCGCTCTCGGCCTATCCGGCGATCGCCCGTCTGGTGGCCGACTTGTTCGTGGCGCGCTTCGACCCGGCGCTCGGCGATGCGCGATCCGACGCGCGACAGCAGCAGATCGCCCGGATCGAATCCGACATCGACGCCGCGCTGGAAAGCGTGTCGACCCTCGACGAGGACCGCATCCTGCGACGTTTCCTCGACGCCGTGCGCTGCACCTTGCGCACCAATTTTTGGCAAGCCGGAGCCGACGGGCAGCCGAAGGATTGGATCTCCTTCAAGATCGACAGCCGCGCCATCGACGAGCTGCCGGCGCCGCGGCCCCTAGTCGAGATCTTCGTCTACAGCCCGCGCATGGAGGGCATCCATCTGCGCGGCGGCCGCGTCGCGCGCGGCGGCATTCGCTGGTCGGACCGGCGCGAGGACTTCCGCACCGAGATCCTGGGCTTGATGAAGACCCAGATGGTCAAGAATGCGGTGATCGTGCCGGTCGGCTCCAAAGGCGGATTCTATGTCAAGCAGCCGCCGGCCGGTGGCACGCGCGAGCAAATCCAAGCGGAAGGCATCGCCTGCTACCAGACCCTGATCCGCGGCATGCTCGACATCACCGACAATTTCGCCGGCGGCGGCATTCGGCCGCCGGCCGATGTCGTGCGTCACGATGCCGACGATCCCTACCTGGTGGTCGCCGCCGACAAGGGCACCGCGACCTTCTCCGACATCGCCAATGCGCTGGCCCGCGACTACGGCTTCTGGCTGGACGACGCGTTCGCCTCGGGTGGCTCGGCAGGCTACGACCACAAGAAGATGGGCATCACCGCGCGCGGCGCCTGGGAGTCGGTCAAGCGCCACTTCCGCGAGCTGGGCCAGGATATCCAGACGACGCCCTTCACCGCGGTCGGCGTCGGCGACATGTCGGGCGACGTGTTCGGCAACGGCATGCTGCTGTCGCAGCAGACCAGGCTGATCGCCGCCTTCGACCATCGTCACATCTTCATCGACCCCACGCCCGACCCGGCGATCAGCTGGGCCGAGCGCAAGCGCCTGTTCGACCTCCCGCGGTCGTCGTGGCTGGACTACGACAAGTCGCTGCTGTCGACCGGCGGCGGCATCTATGAGCGAGCAGCCAAGTCGATCGCCCTGTCCGAGCAGGCGCGCACGGCGCTCGGCATCGAGGCCGGTGCCGTGGCACCGGTCGATCTCATGCGCGCCATCCTGACGGCACCCGCCGACCTGCTCTATCTCGGCGGTATCGGCACCTACGTGAAGGCATCGGGCGAAAGCCAGGCCGACGCCGGCGACCGCGCCAACGATGCGTTGCGCGTCGACGGCCGCCAACTGCGCGCCCGCGTCGTCGGTGAGGGCGCCAATCTCGGCCTCACCCAGCGCGGCCGCGTCGAAGCAGCGCTTGCCGGCCGCAAGATCAACACCGATGCGCTCGACAACTCGGCCGGCGTCGACACGTCGGACCACGAGGTCAACATCAAGATCGCGACCGGCGCAGCGATTGCGCAAGGCGCGCTGCGCGGCGAGGAGCGCGACGGCCTGCTGTTCGCCATGACCGACGAGGTGGCGGCATTGGTGCTGCGCCACAACTACCAGCAGAGCCAGGCGATCAGCGTCGCCGAGGCCGTGGCGGGCGAAGAGCACGATCGGCTGGAGCGCTTCATGCGCGCGCTGGAACGCGGTGGTCGCCTCGATCGCGCCGTCGAGCTGTTGCCCGATTCGGTCGCCATGCGTACGCGCGGCCAGAATCAGCAATACCTCACACGGCCCGAGCTCAGCGTTCTGCTCGCCTACGCCAAGATCGATCTCAACGAGCAGATCCTCGACTCCGATCTGCCCGACGACCCGCTGCTCGACGGCGAGCTGCTGCGCTACTTCCCGACCGCGCTGCGCGAGCGTCACGAGCCCACGATCCGCGCCCATCGGCTGCGGCGCGAGATCGTGGCCCTGCAGGTCGTGAATTCGCTGATCAATCGCTGCGGACCGACCTTCGTGCGCGGCGTGGCGGCGCGGACCGGCGCGTCGGCCGCCGCCATCGCCCGCGTGTTCGCGCTGGTGCGCGACGCCTGGAAGCTGCGCGACCTGTGGGGTGAGATCGAAGCGCTCGATCCCGCGCTGAAAGCCGAGGCGCAGATCCGCATGCTGGTGGCCTCGCAGCGCTTCCTGGTCCGCACGGTGCAGTGGGCGCTGCGCCGTCTGCCGCAGCCGATCGACGCCGTGGCGGCGACCGAGCAGCTCGGCGTTGCGGTGGCGGCGCTGGGCAGCTTGCCGGCCGAGTTGATCGGCGAGGCCGAGAGCAGGGCCTTGGCCGAACGGGCGGCGAGCTTCGAGATGCTGGGCGCGCCGGCAAGCGTCGCCCGGCGCGCGGCGGCACTCGACACCTTGGCCGCGGCGGGCGACCTCATGCTGGCAGCGCGCACGCATGGCGTCGGCATCGACATGGCGGCGCGGCTCTACTTCAGGCTGGGCGAGCGGCTGTCGCTGGCGATCCTGACGGCGGCGGCGCACAAGCTGCCGAAGGACGGCCAATGGCCGGCACAAGCCGCCCTGGCCGTCCAGGACGAGCTCGCCACCCTGCAGGCCGATCTCCTGGGTTCGGCGCTCGCCGTCGCCGGTGGCGGGACGGGCGATGCCGAAGCCGCCATCGCCCGCTGGAGCGAGCCGCGCAAGCTCGCCCTCGATCGGGTCGATCGCCTGATGAGGGAAGAGCTGGTGACGGCCGGCACGCTCGATCTTGCCATGCTGTCGGTCGCCACCGCGGAGTTGCGCACGCTGGTCTAGCGACCGATCATCGTGTCATTGGAGGTTTCATGGCGCAGAGCAAGGCTACCTTTCCCATCCAGAAGACCGACACGGAGTGGCAGCAGTCGCTCGATCCGCTGCAGCACCATGTGCTGCGCAAGCACGGCACCGAGCGGCCGTTCACCAGCCCGTTGAATGCGGAGAAGCGCGCCGGCACTTTTGTTTGCGCCGGCTGCGGCCATCCACTGTTCGATTCGGCGGCCAAGTACGAAAGCGGCACCGGCTGGCCGTCGTTCTGGCAACCGATGGACGATGCGGTCGGCACCTCGACCGACCGCAGCTTCTTCATGACCCGAACCGAGGTCCATTGCTCGCGCTGTGGCGGCCATCTCGGCCATGTCTTTCCCGACGGTCCGCAGCCGACCGGCCAGCGCTACTGCATGAACGGCGCAGCGTTGAAGTTCGACGAGAAGAAATAGCAGCTCAGCGCGCCGGCAGCGCGTAGAGGTCCTGCACGAGCTGCTGCAGGTTGGCGCGCACCGCGCGCTGATCGGCGATGCGCAGGCGATTGTTGTTCTCGACGGCATCGTCGAGCGTCGCCGTGCCGATCGCGGTCAACGTCTTGTCGTAGACCACCCGGCCTGTCGCCGCTTCGGTCAGACGCCAGGCGATCGCCGCCGTCACCGTCATGGCGAAGCCGGCATAAGGCCGATCGAGGGTGAGCAAGGTGGCATCGAGCCGGAAGCGCCCGCCGGCCGCCTGTCCGAGCTGCGCCGAGGCGAGCGTCTGCACCAGCGCCTCGCGCACCTGGTCGGGCGCCACGGCCGAGGCCCATGGCGTCGCGGTGTCGCGTCCAAGGGTGATCGAGCCGACGGTGATGGCGTTGCGGTAGGTCGCGGCCGGCGCGCGCCCGGCGCCAGCGGCTGCCACGTCGGGCACCATGGCCGTGCTGCTCGGCGGTGGTGCACAGGCGGCGACGCAGGCGAACGCCAGCGCCGCCGCAAAGAAACGCGTGGATCGGCGAACCACGATCAGGTGGTCGGCTTTTCCTTGGCCGGCGGCGGCGGCGGCGGCTCGTCGTTGCAGTCCTGCGCCCAGGACGGCGCGGCCGCAGCCAGCAAAACGGCCAGGACCAAGCTCAGAACACGGATCATCGGCGCCTCCGAAAAGCACCGGCAATTATGCCCTACCGGGGCGCCCGGACTAGGTCGCATACTCATAGACCCTTCAGGAACTCAATCAGCAGCCGGTTGACCTCCGCTGCCCGCTCCTGCTGTACCCAGTGGCCGGCGCCCTCGAGGATATGGCTGCCGCGCAAGCCAGGCAGGGTCTTGGGGTAGGCGTCGAGCGTCGCCTGGGCGGCGGGAAAGCGTAGGACGCCATCGCGGCTGCCGGCGATGAACAACGAGGGTTGGCGGATCGGCTGGCCGCGCCACGGTCCGCCCAGTTCCCAGTTGCGCCTGAGGTTGCGGTACCAATTCAGGCCGCCGCGAAAGCCGGTGCGGGAGAACTCCCGGGTGTAGTAGTCGAGGTCGGCCTCGCTCAGCCAGGAAGGCAAGGCCGGCGGGTCGACGGTGTTGCCGAGCAGCGTGCCACCGGCGAGGCGCGCGAAGCCCTTGCCCTTCTCGTCGAGCTCGCCGCTTGCCGTGAAGTAGATGCGCCGCAGCGCGCCACGGATATCGTGCTGCAGCTCGGCCTCGGGCACGCCGGGCTTCTGGAAGTATTGCAAGTAGAAGTCGTTGATGCCGATCTTCTCCAGCGCGGTGAGGACGTCGACGTAGCCCGGAGGCGCGTAAGGCACGCTCATGCCGCACACCGCATGGAAGAGGTCGGGCCGCCACAACGCGGCATGCCAGGCGACCGGCGCGCCCCAATCATGGCCGACAATGACGGCCCGGCTCTCGCCCAGTGCCTTCACCAGCTCGGCCATGTCGCCGACCAAGTGATGGAGTGTGTACTGGTCGATCAGCTCGGGCGCCTGGGTGCCGCCGTAGCCGCGCATATCGGGTGCGACGCCGCGGAAGCCCGCGGCGCCGAGGGCCGTGAGCTGGTGGCGCCAGGAGTACCAGCTTTCCGGCCAGCCATGGCAGAACAGCACCAGCGGGCCGCTGCCCATCTCGGCATAGCGCATGTCGATGTTGTTGGCGGTGGTCGTTTTCAAAGTGATGCCCGGGACGGGCGAAGGATGGTCAGCCATCGCGGCAGTCTACCCTCCTTCGCTGCTGCGCAGCTACGGAGGGCAGGCCGTGCAACAAGCATCGCCCGAGCGCGCGGATCCGATCGGATTGAACCGTGAGCGGTCCAATCTGATCGGATTCCGCTCTAGTGTCCTGATCGAATAGTTCGTGTGATTATAGCCTCTGTAACGGACGGAGGCTCGTGATGGGAAGGCCAGCTGTTGCCATTGAACTTTCGACGGC
>VGCQ01000070.1 GCA_016870055.1 Alphaproteobacteria bacterium
CATTCTGGTCAATCTCGACCACCGTGGGGCGGTCGGCGCCGATCCCCTGGTCGGCGACGGTGCCGGCTGCCTGATCCAGATCCCCGATGCCCTGCTGCGCGACTGGGCGCGCAAGGCCGGCGTCGACCTGCCGGAACCTGGCCATTACGCCGTCGCCATGTGCTTTCTGCCGCAGGACGAGAAGGCGCGGGCCTTCGCCGTCAAACGGTTCGAGCACTTCATCAAGGTCGAGAAGCAGAAGCTTGTCGGCTGGCGCGACGTGCCCACCGACATCACCGGCCTCGGCAAGGCGGTGATCGAGCGCATGCCGGTGATCAAGATGGCGATCGTCGGCCGTGGCGCCAAGCTCGCCGATCAGGATGCCTTCGAGCGCAAGATCCTGGCGATCCGCAAGCAAACGCAGAATCCGTTGGCCGACCTCGAGAAGAAGCACAAGCTGCCCGGGCTCGCGCAGCTCTACATGCCGTCCTTCTCGTCGCGTACGGTGGTCTACAAGGGGCTGCTGCTCGCGCCGCAGGTCGAGAGCTTCTACGAGGACCTGCGCAACCCGCTGAGCCAGTCGGCACTCTGCCTGGTACACCAGCGCTTCTCGACCAACACCTTCCCGTCGTGGCGGCTCGCTCATCCCTACCGCTTCATCGCCCACAACGGCGAGATCAACACCGTGCGCGGCAACGTCAATTGGATGTATGCCCGCCGTCGCACCATGGAATCCGATCTGATCGGCGCCGACCTCGACAAGATGTGGCCGATCATCCCGCACGGCCAGTCGGACACGGCGTGCGTCGACAATGCGCTCGAGCTGCTGGTCGCCGGCGGCTACTCGCTGTCGCACGCCATGATGATGCTGATCCCGGAGGCATGGGCCGGCAATCCGCTGATGGATGCCAAGCGCAAGGCGTTCTACGAGTATCACGCCGCTCTGATGGAACCGTGGGACGGTCCGGCCTGCATCGCCTTCACCGACGGTCGCCAGATCGGCGCTACGCTTGACCGCAACGGCTTGCGACCGGCGCGCTTCCTGGTGACCGACGACGACAAGGTGGTGATGGCCTCGGAGGCCGGCGTGCTGCCGATCCCCGAGGACAAGATCGTGCGCAAGTGGCGCCTGCAGCCCGGCAAGATGCTGCTGATCGACCTCGAGCAGGGGCGCATCGTCGAAGACGAGGAGCTGAAGCGCACCTTGGCCGAAGCCGAGCCTTACGAGGAGTGGCTGAAGGAGACGCAGCACAAGCTCGAGGAGCTGTCCGAGATTCCCGACATGCCGCTACCCGCGCCGTCGAACGACCCGACGACGCTGCTCGATCGCCAGCAGGCCTTTGGCTACACCCAGGAAGACGTCCAGTTCTTTCTGGAGCCGATGAGCCGTGAGCCCGACGATCCGGTGGGCTCGATGGGCACCGACACGCCGATCGCGGTACTGTCGAAGAAGCCCAAGCTGATCTACAACTACTTCAAGCAGAACTTCGCCCAGGTCACCAACCCGCCGATCGATCCGATCCGTGAGGAGCTGGTGATGTCTCTGGTGTCGATGATCGGCCCGCGGCCCAACCTGCTCGGCCGCCATGCCGGCATGCACAAGCGGCTGGAAGTGTCGCAGCCGGTCCTGACCAACGCCGAGCTGGAGAAGATTCGGGCCATCGAAGACCTGCTCGACGGTTCGTTCCGCACCGCCACCATCGATACGACCTGGCCGGCGGCCAAAGGCGCGGCGGGGCTCGAGAAGGCCCTCGATCGGGTCTGCGCCGAGGCGACCGACCATGTGCTCGCCGACCGCAACATCCTGATCCTGTCGGATCGCGCGGTGTCGGCCGAACGTGTGCCGATTCCGGCGCTGCTCGCCACCGCCGCCGTGCACCATCACCTGATCCGCCGTGGCCTGCGCACCCAGACCGGCCTGGTGGTCGAATCGGGCGAGGTGCGCGAGGTCCATCACTTCTGTTGCCTGGCAGGCTACGGAGCGGAGGCGGTCAATCCCTACCTCGCCTTCGAGACCCTGGAGCAGTTGCGCGTGCAGAACGGCCTGCCGCTCTCGGCCGAACAAGTGCGGAAGAACTACATCAAGGGTGTCGGCAAGGGCCTGCTCAAGGTGATGTCCAAGATGGGCATCTCGACCTACCAGTCCTACTGCGGCGCCCAGATCTTCGACGCTGTCGGCCTGCATTCGGGCTTCGTCGAGAAGTACTTCACCGGCACCGCGACCACCATCGAGGGCGCGGGCTGGCAGCAGATCGCCGAGGAGACCGTGCGGCGCCACCGCGACGCCTACGGCGACAATCCGATCTACCGCACCATGCTTGATCCGGGCGGCGACTATGCCTTCCGCCTGCGCGGCGAGGATCACGCTTGGACGCCGGAATCGGTGGCCAGGCTGCAGCATGCCGTGCGCGGCAACCTGCCCGACGAATACAAAGCGTTCGCCAATACCATCAATGAGCAGAGCGAGCGGCTGCTGACCATCCGCGGCTTGATGCAGTTCAAGTGGGCCGAGCAGCCGGTGCCGCTGGCGGAAGTCGAACCCGCGGCCGACATCGTCAAGCGCTTTGCCACTGGCGCCATGAGTTTCGGCTCGATCAGCCGCGAAGCGCATACCACGCTCGCCATCGCCATGAACCGGATTGGCGGCAAGTCGAACACTGGCGAGGGCGGCGAAGAAGCCGACCGGTTCAAGCCGCTCGGTAACGGCGATTCGATGCGCTCGGCGATCAAGCAGGTGGCGTCCGGTCGTTTCGGCGTCTCGGCCGAATACCTGGTCAATGCCGACGACCTGCAGATCAAGATGGCGCAGGGTGCCAAGCCCGGCGAGGGCGGCCAGCTGCCTGGCCACAAGGTCGACGAGAACATTGCCCGCGTGCGGCGCTCGACGCCCGGCGTCGGGCTGATCTCGCCGCCGCCGCATCACGACATCTACTCGATCGAGGACCTGGCGCAGCTCATCCACGACCTCAAGAACGTCAACTCGCGCGCCCGCATCTCGGTCAAGCTGGTGGCCGAGGTCGGCGTCGGCACGGTGGCGGCCGGCGTGAGCAAGGCGCGCGCCGACCATGTCACGATCTCGGGCTTCGAGGGCGGCACTGGCGCCTCGCCGCTCACCTCGCTCACCCATGCGGGCTCGCCGTGGGAAATCGGCCTGGCCGAGACACAGCAGACCCTGGTGCTGAACGGGTTGCGCGGCCGCATTGCCGTGCAGGTCGATGGTGGCCTGCGCACCGGCCGCGACGTGGCGATCGGCGCGCTGCTCGGCGCCGACGAGTTCGGCTTCGCCACCGCGCCCCTGATCGCCGCTGGCTGCATCATGATGCGCAAGTGCCATCTCAACACTTGCCCGGTCGGCGTGGCGACGCAGGACCCGGTGCTGCGCAAGCGCTTCACCGGCCAGCCCGAGCATGTCATCAACTACTTTTTCTTCGTTGCCGAGGAACTGCGCGAGATCATGGCGCGGCTCGGCTTCCGCACGCTGAACGAGATGATCGGCCGGGTCGACCGGCTCGACATGCGCCGTGCGGTCGACCATTGGAAGGCCGGCGGCGTCGACCTGTCGCGCTTGCTGCACGTCGCGCCTGCCAAGCCAGGCGTGGCGATCTGGAACAGCGAAAGCCAGGATCACGGCCTCGACAAGGCGCTCGATCACAAGCTGATCGAGGCGGCGCAGCCGGCATTGGAGAGGCGCCAGCCGGTCGTGATCGAACTGCCGGTCGGCAACGTCAATCGCACGGTCGGCGCCATGCTGTCGGGTGAAGTCGCGCGTCGTTACGGTCATGCCGGGCTGCCCGACGGAGCGATCTCGGTGCGGCTGGCGGGGACCGCAGGACAGAGCTTCGGCGCTTTCCTGGCGCATGGCGTGTCGCTCGACCTCGCGGGCGATGCCAACGACTATGTCGGCAAGGGCCTGTCGGGCGGCCGCGTCGTGGTGCGTCAGCCCAAGACCGCCAGGCGCGACCCGTTGCAGAACATCATCGTCGGCAACACCGTGCTCTACGGCGCGATCGCCGGCGAAGCCTATTTCGAGGGCGTGGCCGGCGAGCGCTTTGCCGTGCGCAATTCCGGCGCCGTCGCCGTCGTCGAGGGCACCGGCGATCATGGCTGCGAGTACATGACCGGCGGCGTGGTGGCGGTGCTGGGTGACACCGGACGCAACTTCGCGGCCGGCATGTCGGGCGGCGTTGCCTACGTCTACGACCCCAAGGCGCGCTTCAAGGATCTGTGCAATGCGGCGATGGTCGAGCTCGAGCCGATCCAGCCGCCGTCGGCCGACAAGGACGCGGCGGGCCGCCCGCAGCAGCGCGCACCCAATGTCGAGGACAACGGCATGGGCGATGTGCTGGCTTTCGACGCCGAACGTCTACGCGTCCTGGTCGAACGTCACCTGCTGTACACAGGCAGCGCGCGGGCGCGCGAGATGCTGGATGATTGGGACAATGCGCTGAAGCGCTTCATCAAGGTCATGCCCAAGGACTACAAGCGCGCCCTGGTGCAGGCGCGCGAACGGGCGGCAGCCAAAGCGGTCGCGGCGGAATAACCTTTCTGTCGTCCCGAGCGCAGCGAAGGACCTCATTCCGCCGACAACCGGCATGAGAGCCATCGCTGCGCTCGGGACGACAGAGAACGAAACGGAGTGAACAAGCCCATGGGTTTGCCCACCGGCTTCATGGAGATAGAGCGCAAGGACCGGCCCTACGAGAAGGTCGAGGCGCGTCTGAAGCATTGGCGCGAGTTCGTGTTGCCCTTGCCGGCCGCCGAGCTGTCGAAGCAGGGTGCGCGCTGCATGGATTGCGGCATCCCGTTTTGTCACAATGGCTGTCCGGTCAACAATTTGATCCCCGACTGGAACGAGCTGGTGCGCCGCGACCGTTGGCGCGAGGCGCTCGACGTCCTGCATTCGACCAACAATTTCCCGGAGTTCACCGGCCGCATCTGCCCGGCGCCGTGCGAGGCGGCCTGTACGCTCAACATCGACGACAACCCCGTCACCATCAAGTCGATCGAGTGCTCGATCGTCGATCGCGGCTGGCAGGAGGGCTGGATCGTGCCGCAACCGCCGGCCCGCAAGACCGGCAAGCGCGTGGCCGTGGTGGGCTCGGGGCCTGCCGGCATGGCCGCTGCCCAGCAGCTCGCGCGCGCCGGCCATGCCGTGACGCTGTTCGAGAAGGCCGATCGCATCGGCGGGCTGCTGCGCTACGGCATTCCCGACTTCAAGATGGAGAAGCAGCTGATCGACTGGCGCATGCGCCAGATGGAGGCCGAGGGCGTCGAGTTCCGCACCGGCGTCGAGGTCGGCGCCACGCTGTCGGTCAAGTCGCTGCTCGAAGGCTACGATGCGGTGGCCCTGACCGGCGGTGCCGAGTGGCCGCGCGATCTCGAAGTGCAGGGTCGCGAGCTTTCCGGCATCCATTTCGCCATGGATTTCCTGACGCAACAGAACAAGCGCGTGGCCGGCGACGACGAAGCGCGGGCGGCACCGCGCGGCACGATCAGCGCCAAGGGCAAGCACGTCGTGGTGATCGGCGGCGGCGACACCGGTTCGGACTGCGTCGGCACCTCCAACCGGCAGGGAGCGGCATCGGTCACTCAGCTCGAGGTAATGCCGCAGCCGCCTGAGCACGAGAACAAGGCGCTGACCTGGCCCGACTGGCCGCTCAAGATGCGGACGTCGTCGTCGCACGAGGAAGGCGTCGGCCGGGACTTCGCCGTGTTGACCAAGCGCGCCGTCGGCAAGGCCGGCAAGGTCGAGGCGCTGCAGTGCGTGCGCATCGACTGGGTCAGGGGCGCCGACGGGCGTATGGCCATGAAGGAGATCGAGGGCAGTGCCTTCGAGCTCAAAGCCGACCTGGTGCTGCTGGCCATGGGCTTCCTGGGGCCGCGCCGGCCCGGCATGGTCGAACAATCGGGCGTGACGCTCGACCCGCGCGGCAACATCCTGGCCAACGTCGTGGACTACAAGACGAGCGTGCCCAAGCTGTTCGCCGCAGGCGACATGCGGCGCGGCCAATCGCTGGTCGTGTGGGCGATCCGTGAAGGTCGCCAGTGCGCCCGGGCGATCGACGAATGCCTGATCGGGTCGACGACTTTGCCGCGTTGAAGCGTGCCGCCTAGAACATTATGAGTTCAGCTGGAATCAGCTGAACTCATAATGCCTGCTGCAACACGTAACACCGCTGCGCGCGAATGAGATGAAGTGGAACCGCAAGCGGTTCCACTTCATCTCATTCCGCCCTAGAGGACGAGCGCCGTTTCGAGCAGCGACAGATAGAGGGCGAGCAGGAAGCCGCCGACCACCGGCAGCACGATGCCCGAGCCGCCCTTGTGCAGCGCCTCCGGGATCATGGCGTGAGTCACCAGCGCCAGGATGGCGCCGCCGGCCACCGCCTGAGCCAGCACGGCTTCGGTGGCCGAGCCGCTGATCGCGAGCCTGCCGGCGATTGCCGCCGCGACGCCCGCCAGCAGCACCGTGCTCCACAGCAAGAAGATGGTGCGGGCGTTGTAGCCGGCCCGCCGTAGCATGGTCGCGCTCGCCGCCGCTTCGGGGATGCCGCCCAGAAACATGCCGATGATCAAGGTCATGGACAGGCTTTCGAAGCCCGAGAATTTCGCACCGATCACCAAGCAGCCCGGAATGGTGTCGAGGATGTTGCCGAACACGATGGCAAGGCCGGTGCTCTTCGCTGCGGCTGAGGCTGTTGATGCTGTGGCGCGCCGTCCTCGCCCACATCGCCGGATCGACGTCGGCGCGTCCCAGGTTGGCCAGAGCACGGTCGTGGCTCAGTTGGCGCACCTCGGCGTCGAGGAAGGGATCGCTGGCGCACAGCTCGTCGAAGTCCTGCTTTGTCACGAGCAGCAGCCGCGAGTCGATCTCGGCGCGCACCGTAGCGGTGCGCGGGGCGCCGGTCAGCAGCGCCATCTCGCCGAATGCTTCGCCTTCGCTCAGCGTCGCCATGACCCTGCCGTGCTCGTCGAGCACCGCGACTCTGCCGGCGGCGACGATGTAGAGCGCGTCGCCGACATCGTCGCGATGGAACACGACCTCGCCCGTCTTGACGGGCCGCTCGCGGATCCGGTCGAGCAGCGGCAGCAAGTGCTCCGGCGGCAGATGGCGCAGCAGCTGGCACTTGGAGAGGGGAGCCAGGCGATCGCCGGCTTCCCGACGCTTGCGCCTGAGCGCGTGCTCCAGGAAGCGCGAGGGATAGCGCACCGCTGCACCCTTCTGCTCGAGGAAGAGCGCCGCAGCGTAGTAGATCGCGGCTCCGGCGCCGAAGCCGCCGGCGATCGCCGCCCAAGCGACGTGGACGTTGGTGCCGCTCTGGGTCAGCTCGTGCGCCGCCCCGAACGCCAGTTCGATCGCCAGTGAAGCGATCAGCGAACCGGCGGCGAAAGCCAGGATTCCCGCCAGCACCTTCCTTGGCGTCGGGAAATAGAGGCCGAGCGCGGCGCCGATCATCACGGAACTGGTGGCGATCAGGCCCACCAGGGCGACTTGCAGCACCATCATGGGGCACACAGCCGTGCGGCGTATCCGCGATAGGTGACGAGGCCCAACTCCGGGTGGGTGTCGATGCGGTGCGTCAGAGAATCGATGGTCCAACTGTCGACGATGTCGTAGCCGAGCGCGGCCAGCGCATCGGGAATCTCGCGTGCGTCGCGGACATGATAGGGCACCTCGGCCAAGCGGAAATTCTCCAGGGTGACCACCGTTGGGCCGTTGCGCGTCGTGACTTTGTTCAGAGGAATGTAGCGCGGACGCTGGTGCATGCGGTCGACCAGGCGACTGAACGGCTCGTCGAGATAGGGCAGCAGGCCCGACGCGAGGAGGACATCGGCAGGTGGAGCGTCCTCGATGCGCTCGACGAAGGACAGGGTACTGTCCTGCGGCCGCAATTCGGCCCGCCCAGCCCGTACCTGAGCCGGCAGGTCGTAGACGATCCAATCGATGCGATCGAGGGCGACATAGCGGGCGAAGGCGCGATACTTGACGCCGATATGGCCGCCAGCGTCGATGATGCGTTCGATGTCGGGTGACAGTCTCTTCAGCCAGTACAGGATCGGATAGTCCCAGAGCGGAACCTCCTGCATCAACGTCTTGGAGACCTCGGACACCCCGTCGTCGTCGTAGCCCTTGAGCTCGCCTTGCCGCACGTGCCGCAGCGCCTCGTCATGCGATCGGAACGCACCGCGGAAGCGAATGGCGTCGAGCGAGAGGGCACGGTAACGGCCGATGGCCGTCCTGACGATGTGCGCCAGCCGTCGGCGCAGCGCAGCGGTCGGATCACCGCCGTGAAACATGCCGCTTCCGCATCGTCTTCCTCCCATTGTGCGCCGGAGGGTAGGCAAGGGCGACGACATCGTCCACGGACATGTGGTGCGGTGTGCAGCGCCATCCGCTACGGCGGGGCGGTCGTCTCGCGGCGCGTACCGGCATTACGACGCTTCCAGTCGGGACGCGAATTGCTCTACAGTTCGTCCAGCGTCGGTGGCAGGCCGTTGTGGGGACAGCCTGCCGCCTCACATTGGGGTATCGATGAAGTTGCTGCTGATCCAGGGCGCCAACATGGAGTATCTCGGTCGCCGCCAGCCCGAGCTCTACGGCACCACCACCGCCAAGGAGCTCGACGCCATCCTGCGGCGACGGGCGCGCGAGCTGGATGTCGCTCTGGACATCCTCTACACCAACACCGAAGGCGAAGCCGTTTCGGCCATCTACAAGGCCGACCGGGCCGAAGTCGACGGCGTGCTGTTCAACCCGGCGGGCTTCCTGCACGCCGGCCATGCTTTGCGCGATTGCCTGAGATCGATCCGCGCGCCTGCCATCGAGATCCACATGACCAACATCGAGAAGCGCGGCTACGGCTCGGTCACCGCCGAAGCCGCGGTCGGCATGATCGCCGGTTTCGGCGTCGATTCCTATCTGCTGGCGCTCGAAGCGATGGTCTCGCGACTGCGCAAGCCGGTGGGGCGCTGAGCGTTCACCAGGTCCCCGTTGCCAGCGTCGTCGGCGCATAGCTGTCGAAGGTCCCGGTGAAGGGCAGGGCGCCGCGGCGGCGCCAGGCGCGTTCGATCGCGACGCGCCAAAGGCGCTCGGCGCCGGACGGCCCGCTGCCGCCGGTCAGCCAATCGATCGTCACCACGCCCTGAAGCTGCAGGAGATCGCCCGAAGCGAAGTCGATGAACAGCAAGCCGGCGCGCGGATTGCCCAGAAGATTGCCAAGCGTGTTGAAGAGGCGGTTGCCACGAAAGTCGGGAATGGCCAGCGTGTCGCCCCGCACACCGACGAAGCCCGGCTGGCCGCCGCGATGCGAGGCGTCGAGGCCGCCCTGGTCGATGCCGCCGCGCGATCGGCTGGCGACGAAGAACGTGTCGGCGGCGGCGATCGAGGCGCGTGCCGCTTCGTCCAGGCCGGTCATCGGTTCGGCCGGCGCGGGCATCGCGGCCCGCGATATGGGCGTCCGCGTCTGGATGTACTGCGGGCAGTTGCCGAAGCTCTGCGCGACCTGCACGGTCATGCCCTCGTCGATCTCGACGATGCGGCCGTTGGCGCGATTGCGCCGACGGTTGGTCAAGTCGAGACCAAGCAGGCCGATTTCGGCGCCCGCCAGGAAACCTGCGGCCGCAGGATCGTCCGGTGCAGGCTGCGCGTCGATGCGGAGCGTCGCGGGATCGGGCGATTGGACGAAGCCCACACGGCCCGTCAGCACGGAGGCAACCGGCCAGCCGGCGTCGTCGAGCGTTGCCGTGAACAGGTAGGGCAGCGACGCGAAGAACGCGCGATGCTGGTCGGGCATGAAGGCACGGATGGGCGCATTGCCTGTCCGCGCGCCCGCCAGCGCCTGCGCCTGACGTTCGTCGGCATGGAAGGGCAGGAACCCCGGCTCGTCCTGCGGGCTCACGCGATACCTTCCGGCCGTTCGGCCAAAGGCCGTTTGGGGTCGTACCAGGACGCGGCGTCGGACCGCCAGATGTGGGTTTGCGGCACCTCGCCGATGGCGGTGTCGAGGCAGCCCAGACGCAGCAGCACGACGGGCTGGTCGACCCGTTCGGCCATGAGGTGCGAGCCGCAGCGCGAGCAGAAGCGGCGGAACTTGCCCGGCGAGGATTCGACGGCGGTCAGCAATTCCTGACCGCCGGTCCAACGGAAGGCTTGCCGCGGCACGGCGGTCACCGACGAAAACGCCGCGCCATGGGTCTTGCGGCAGGTGCGGCAATGGCAGTGCACGATACCCCGAATGGCGGCGTCGGCCTGGTAGGCGACGGCGCCGCAAAGACAGCTTCCGGTTAACATGTGGGCTCTCCCGTTCGGTCCATTCCAGCCGAATTGAGTGTTCTTCTGTAGATCATCAATGTAGAATAGACTCTTCCTGATTATGGAATAATATCATGGACCGGTTGGACGAGTTGGCGATCTTCGTGCGCATCGTGGAGGAGGGCAGCCTGGCCCGCGCGGCGCGCCGGTTGCGCCGCTCGCCGCCGGCGGTGACGCGTGCGCTCGCCGCCTTGGAGGATCGCCTGGGCACGCGACTGGTCGACCGCACGACGCGGCGGCTGGCGCCGACCGAGGCGGGTCGTGCTTTCTACGACAAGGCGCGCCGCCTGACGGCCGACTACGAGGCGGCGACGGCCGGCGCGCGCGAGGCGCCAGTGCGCGGCCTGCTCAGGGTCACCGCGCCGGTGCAGTTCGGCCGCCGTCACCTTGCGCCGATCGTGACGCGCTTCCTCGACGCCCAGGCGGGCGTCGAGGTCGAGCTGCTGCTGAACGATCGGAATGTCGATCTGCTCGAGGAAGGCATCGACGTGGCGCTGCGCATCGGGCCGCTGGCCGACTCGACTCTGACGGCGCTGCGGGTCGGCCAAGTCGGGCGACTGTGGGTGGCGAGTCCGGCCTATCTTGGCCGCCGCGGCACGCCACGCACGCCCGCCGACCTCGCGCGCCACGAGACGATCTTGGGGACCGCACGGAGCGTCATGGATTGGCGCTTTGCCGGCCTGCGTACCTCGCCGCGCCTGATGGGGCGGCTGCGCGTCAACGATGTCGAAACGCGGCTGCGGGTGGCGCGCGAGGGGCGCGGCGTGGCCCAGCTCCTATCCTACCAGGTGGCCGACGACCTCGCGGCGGGCAAGCTTGTTCGCCTGTTGCAGGCCTGGGAAATGCCGCCGCTGCCGGTGTGCCTCGTCACCAAGGGTCGCGCCCATCGCGCGCCCAAGATCGACGCCTTCGTTTCATTCACCGCCCGACGGCTGCGTGCGTTGCCGGTCCTGTCGAGTGAGCGCGACAGGTAGTGGTATTGGCCGCGTCCGCCGACCGGTGAGTGGCGGCGTTCCGAGGCGGCGTGGCTTGCGGGCTTTGTCCGCTACGGCGACCCGCTGCGGAAGTGATTTCAGTCCGGCGTGACGCCGAAGCGGCGCTGCCAGAACTCGCGGCTGCGCCGCTCGCCGACGTCGCAGCCCAGTTCGTATTCGGGCCGGACGTACTTGGTGTAGTCGTCCTCGCCGCGGATGGCGCGACGGCTGCCGCTCTGCGCCAACTGCACCCCGTCGGCGAGCGGGCCGAGGTCGCCGGCATCGAAGTCGTGGCGCGGGCCGATATCGGCCACCTCCTGCAACAGCTTCTTGCGCACGGCGCGGGGAAAATCCTCGAAGTTGCGCGCGACCTCGACGAACGAGCGCGGCCCGCCGATCACACAGTGCAGGTAGTACCTGTCGAGGTCGGTTTCGCTCGGGAAGCCGAACGGGTTGGGCCGGTCGTTCATGATCGGCAGACCGTTGATGACGATGCGCTCCTTGAGCGCCTCGTAGCGCATGTCGGTGACCAATCCACCGTCGTTGTTCGAGCCATCGCCCGAAATGTCGAGCACCTTGCGCTCGGCGTCGTACGGGTTGCGGCCGAACAGCGGGATGGCGTAACGGATGGCGCCGCTGATCGAGGTGCGGCGGGCAATCGAGATCGGCGCGTTGGCCAGCCGGGTGGCGAAGGCAGCGATCGACGCCTTCGAATCGAGCAGGGTCCAGTCGATCAGCAGGCGCTGGACCCAGGCATCCGACCATTCGTAGTAGGCGACGGCGATACGGCCGTTGCTGCCGCCCAAGATCGCCTTGACGATCGTCGGGTCGCGGAAGGCCTGAACGTAGCCTTCGCGTTGCAGCTTGGCCTCGTCGGGATCGATACTGCCGGAAATGTCGATGGCGAGCGCCAAGGCGAGATCGACTTCCTTGCGTTCCTGGGCAGCCGCCGGAGCGGCGATGAGGATCACCAGCGCAACGAGGCGCAGCAGCTTGACCATCAGGCGACTCCCCGGTCGGACGCCGACGACGATGCAACAACCATACCGCCCGTCGGAAGCCGCGGCCAGTCGCCCGCTGGACTTGTCGCCGGGCCGGCCGTTAGCCTTGTGGACAGTGTGGTTGGAGGACGTTCATGGACCTGGCGCTGAGCCCGCAGGATTTGGCCTTTCGCGACGAGGTGCGCCGCTTTCTCGACGACAATCTGAGCGAGGACCTGCGTGAAGCCGGGCGCAAGACCGGCGGCGTGTTCGCCGACTTCGCCGCCGGCCTGCGCTGGCACAAGGTGCTGGCCAAGCGCGGCTGGTCGGCGCCGACCTGGCCTCGGGAGCATGGCGGCACCGGCTGGAGCGCCACCCAGCGCTACATCTTTGCCCGCGAGTGCATCGCCGCCGACGCGCCGCGCATCTTCTCCATGGGCGTGCGCATGGTCGGGCCGGTGATCATGAAGTTCGGCACGCCCGAGCAGAAGGCCAAGTACCTGCCCAAGATCGTGTCGGGTGACCTCGTTTTCTGCCAGGGTTACTCTGAGCCGGGCTCGGGCTCCGACCTCGCCAGCCTGAAGACGCGCGCCATGCGCGACGGCGACGACTATGTGATCAACGGCACCAAGATCTGGACGACTGGGGCGCATATCGCCGATCACATGTTCTGCCTGGTGCGCACGTCGACCGAGGGTAAGCCGCAGGATGGCATCTCCTTCGTGCTGATCGATTCCATGCAAACGCCCGGCCTGACGGTGAAGCCGATCATGACCCTGGCCGGCGACCACGAGGTCAACCAGGTCTTCTTCGACAATGTGCGCACGCCGGTCGCCAACCGCATCGGCCCGGAGAATGCCGGCTGGACGGTGGCGAAGTACCTTCTCGAGTTCGAACGCGGCGGCGATGCCTACACACCCAATCTCTATGCCCGCATCGAGGACATCCGCCGCATCGCCCGCGAGGAGGCGGCCGACGGCAGCGGTCGGCTGGCAGGCGAGCGTTCCTTCGCCGAGCGCCTGGCCGAGACGGAGATGGAAATCCAGGCGCTAGAGATGATCGAGATGCAGGTCCTGTCCGACCTCAGCCGCGGCAAGAACCCGGGGGCGGCGTCCTCGGCGATGAAGATCCGCGGCAGCGAGACGCTGCAGAAGCTCGATCACCTGGGAGTCGAGGCGCTGGCTTGGTACGCCGCGCCGTTCGAACCCGAAGCCCGCATGCTCGGCCACAACCAACCGACCGTGACGCCGGACTACGGCGTCACCGCCATGCCGCTCTACAACAACAACCGCGCGGCGTCGATCTACGCCGGCTCGAACGAGATCCAGCGCAACATCATCGCCAAGGCCGTTCTCGGCCTGTAACGCCGGGCGGCATCCTCGACCGTCCCTGCGCGGCCGTAGGACCGGCGGTTGGAAGGGGCTTGCCATCGCTCGATGCCGTGTGACATCTGGCGGGCCATGGGCGACTTCCGCAGGAAAGAAGTGCTCGTCTGGTCGTGGAGTCTGGAGGCGGCGGCGCTCGTCGGCGACGACGCGGAGGCGATGCTGTCGGTCGACGAGAGGCAACGCCGGCAAAGCTTCCTGACGCCGGACCTGCGTCGTCGCTTCCTGGCCGCGCGTTCCGGCTTGCGACTGGTCTTGGCGCGACATCTCGATCGCAATCCGCGCGCGTTGTCTTTCAGCTCGAACGAGTTCGGCAAGCCGCGGCTGATGGGCGGCAAACCCGTCCACTTCAACCTGAGCCATAGCGGCGAGCGGGCTGTTCTCGCAGTCAGTGACGACGTCGAGGTCGGCATCGACCTCGAGCAGATACGCGCGATCGAGCATGTCGACCTGGCGCGGCGCTACTTCCATCGCAACGAGGTGGCGGCGATCGAGCGTCTGCGCGACACGCAAGAGCAGCATCATGCCTTCTTTCGCATCTGGACGCTGAAAGAGGCGGTCGTGAAGGCTCTCGGCACCGGCCTTTCAACGCCACTCGATTCGTTCGAGATTTCGATCGCCTCATCCCGGCCGGCGATGGCTCGTGCGCCCATGAACGCGCCACGGACATGGTGGCTGCAGCAGGCGACGATGGACGGCTATTGCCTCGCTCTAGCGGTTCCGGGCGTCGGTGACGTCGGGCTGACCCATTGCACGATCTGATCGCTCCTGCCGACAAGGTCGAGCAGTGGTCCATCGTCACCCATCAGCGTGCTGCGGAAGTATGCGACCTCCAGTCGCTGGATGGCGCTGTTCATGGCCGACCGCCGGAAGCTCGTACGGAACATCGTGTTCCTGTGGAGCGTGAACAGATCATCCGCCAGATCGTCGTGGGCGGCCGGCGCGATCATTGCCCAGTAGTTGCGCGGCTGCTCCATGCGTCGCCGGTTGCGCGGTATGTCGACGATGCTGAGATAGGCGTAGTTCCGAATGACCGGATCGGCCGAGTTCGCCTCGGCCTCGGTGGGAAATGCCTCACGGCTCGACAGCAGGAAATAGGCCTGCGGGCCGATCTGGTCGGCCGGCGGTCCGACAAGTGCGCCATCGATGTTGAGGACGGCGACGATGCGGTGGTCCATCAAGCCCGCCTGCACGGCCGCGGCGCCGCCCACCGAGAAGCCCATGGCGCCGACCCGCGTGAGATCGAGGCGACCGGCGAGGGTGGCCGGGACCGCGCCGCCCTCGAGGCCGCGGAGCACGTCGACGATCCGCTTGGCCTGCATCAGGACATGGCGGCCGCCGCGTTCGATCGTGGCTTGCAAGGCCGCGTCAGAGCCCAGTTCCAGCGACACGCCGCGGTCGGGATCGCTGGCGGGATCGCTCGCGAAGTCGTCGCAGCCGACGACGACGAAGCCGTGACTGTCCGTCGTCAGAA
>VGCQ01000071.1 GCA_016870055.1 Alphaproteobacteria bacterium
CACGACGGCAAGCCGCGCCCGCAGGCGGCGCGCCTGGTCGGCCAGGAGTTCGACGGACGTAGCGGCCACCAAAGCTTCGACGCGGTAGCTTTCAGGATTGCGCGCGATCAGATCGACCGTGCTCTGGCCAACCGACCCGGTCGAGCCCAGGATCGTCACAGTGCGCGGCCGGTCGACCGATGGTGGCGGCCAGCGACTCACGTCCATGGCCAGCCTCCGCCGAGGAGCAAGCGTGCAAGCGCGACGGTCACCAGAACCGCGAGCAGCGCATCGACACGATCGAGCAAGCCGCCATGACCGGGGATCAACCCGCCGCTGTCCTTGACACCGGCGCGACGCTTGGCCGCCGATTCGAGAAGATCGCCGGCCTGTCCGACAACGGCGAGAATCGCGCCGATGACGGCCAACGGCACCGACTCTCCCAAGCCGAAGGCATAGCCGGTAGCAGCGCTGGCAACGGCGGCCCAGGCCATGCCGCCGATCAGGCCCGACCACGTCTTGCCGGGACTGATGCGCGGCGCGAGCTTGGCTCCACCGGCGGCGCGGCCGACCACGAAGGCCCCGATGTCGGTTGCCCACACGCAGATCACGATCCACAACACCGTTTCACGGCCGGTCGCCGGCTGGTGACGCAGCCATAGCAGCGCCGCGACCGCGGCAAGGCTGTAGACAACGGCTAGGACACGGCTGAACGGCCGTCCGCGCGTCAGCCGCAACCACTCGGCGACGATCAGTGGCGCGGCCAATGCCGCCAGCAGGTCGATCCAGGGAAAGCCGTGCCAAATCGCCGCCAGTACCAGCGGCCCCAGCACCACCGCCGACAGGACACGCAAGATCAACCCGCGATGTCGGCCGCCGGGCGCGGCCGGGCCGTCAGCCGCCGACGCCGCCATAGCGCCGCTCACGCCGACGGAACTCGGCGATCGCCTGCTCCAGATGCTGCTTGCCGAAGTCCGGCCACAGCGCATCGACGAACACCAGCTCGGCGTAGGCGCATTGCCACAGCAGGAAATTGCTGATGCGCTGCTCGCCACTGGTGCGGATGAGCAGGTCCGGGTCGGGAACGCCGGCGGTCAACAACTCGCGCTCGAAACGAGATTCGTCGATGTCCTCCGCCTTCGTCTCGCCGGCCGCGACCTGGCGCGCGAGGTTGCGGGTCGCCTGCAAGATCTCGTCGCGTGCGCCGTAGTTGACACAGATGTTGACGTAGATGCGGCCGTTGGCCCGGGTCAGCCGCTCGGCTTCGGCAATGTCGCACACGATGTCGGCGGCGAGGCCATCGCGATTGCCGATCACCCGCAGCCGCGCGCCGTTGCGATGCAGTTCCTCCAGCTCGTTGCGCAGGTACTGCCGGAGGAGCCCCATGAGGTCGTTGACCTCGTCGGCCGGACGCGCCCAGTTCTCGGTCGAGAAAGCAAACAAGGTGAGCACCGGGATGCCAAGCTCGCCCGCTCCGCGCACGACACGACGGGCCGCATCGGCACCTCGCCGATGGCCGGCTACCCGCGGCAGGCCTCGCGCCTTGGCCCACCGCCCGTTGCCATCCATGATGATGGCGACGTGATGGGGGCCCGGTGCGGGGTCCGGGTTGGCGGGTAGTGGCGCGGTCGACATCAGACCGTCTTGATCTCTTTTTCCTTGTGGCCGAGCACCTCGTCGACCTGCTTGACGTAGCGGTCAGTGAGCTTTTGCACCTCGTCGGATTTATGGCGGTGCTCGTCCTGGGAGATCTTGTGATCCTTCTCGGCCTTCTTCAGCGCCTCCATGCCGTCGCGCCGCACGTTGCGCACGGCCACGCGGCCGTGCTCGGCGTACTTGTGGGCAAGCTTGGCAAGTTCGGTGCGCCGTTCGGCGGTGAGTTCGGGGATCGGCACACGAATCATCTGGCCGTCGGGCGCCGGATTGAGGCCCAAGCCGGCCTCGCGGACTGCCTTGGCGACGGATACGACCAAGCCCTTGTCCCAGACATTGACGGTGAGCAGTCGCGGCTCCGGTGCACTCACCGTGCCCACCTGATTGAGCGGCATGCGCTGCCCGTAGGCCTCGACCATGACAGGATCGAGCAGGTTTACCGATGCACGGCCGGTCCTGAGGCCGGCCAGTTCCTTCTTCAGGGCGTCGACTGCGCCCTGCATGCGCTTCTCGAGCTCCTTGAGATCGGCGGTCATCTTCAGCCCTCGTCCTTGATGATGGTGAAGGTCCCCTCCCCGCGCATCGTCGCGGCGAACGCGCCGGGCTTGTGGATATCGAACACGATGATCGGGATGCGATTCTCGCGGGCGAGCGAAATGGCCGAAGCGTCCATGACCTGCAGGTCGCGCGACAACACGTCCATGTAGCTCAGCGAATCGTAGCGCCGGGCTGCCTTGTCCTTCTTCGGATCGGACGAATAGACGCCGTCGACCTGTGTGCCTTTGAGCATCGCATCGACGCTCATCTCGGCCGCCCGCAGTGCGGCCGCGGTGTCGGTCGTGAAAAACGGGTTGCCGGTGCCGGCTGCAAAAATGACCACACGTCCCTTCTCCATATGGCGTGCCGCCCGGCGGCGGATATAGGGCTCGCACACAGTAGTCATCGGAATCGCCGACTGCACGCGCGTCTGCAGGCCCTGGCGCTCGAGGGCGCTTTGCATTGCCAATGAATTGATGACGGTCGCCAGCATCCCCATGTAATCGCCGCTCGCGCGATCCATGCCGGCGGCGGCCGCAGAGACGCCGCGGAAGATATTGCCACCGCCGATCACCAGGCAGACCTGCACACCCATATCGTGAACGGCCTTCACTTCCTGGGCGACCATCGAGACCATGGCGGGATCGAGACCGTACTCCCGACTGCCCATCAGCCCCTCACCGGAGAGCTTCAGCAGGACACGGCGGTAGCGGGGACCCGACGGCATAGAATGCCTCTGACTGCAGTTTTCTTGGGCGACGCGGGCTCGTCGGCCCGCGCGCCGGTGCCTCATTCCATACTACTTCTTTAGCTGGGCAGCCACCTCGGCGGCGAAGTCCTCGGACTTCTTCTCGATACCCTCGCCCAGCGCAAAGCGCAGATAGCCCGCCAGCCGGACCGGCGCGCCGACCTGCTTGGCGGCATCGTCGACGACCTTGGAAACCTTGGTCTTGCCGTCCATGATGAACGCCTGCTCCAGCAACACTACCTCCTGCTGGAACTTGCGCAGGCCGCCGTCGACCATCTTGGCGACGATGTCGCCACTCTTGCCGCTCTGCGCGGCCTTTTCGGTCAGCACCGCACGCTCGCGCTCGATGTCGGCCTTGTCGAGATCGGCCACGGTCAACGACCGAGGATTGGCACTGGCGACGTGCATGGCGAGCTGCTTGGCCAATGCCTCCAGCTTGGCCTTGTCACCCGTCGATTCGAGGGCCACCAGCACGCCGATCTTGCCGAGATCGGTGGCCACCTTGTTGTGCATGTAGGACGCGATCACACCGTCGGACACCGACAGCATGGCGGAGCGGCGCAGCGACATGTTCTCGCCGATCGTGGCGATGAGGTTGGTGAGTTCGCCCTGCACATCGCGGCCGGTGCCGGGATAGGACGCCGCGGCAGTCCTCGCCATGTCGCCGCCGCTATCGAGCGCAAGGCGCGCGGTCGTGGCGACGAACTTCTGGAACGTGTCGTTGCGGCCGACGAAATCGGTCTCCGCATTGACCTCGACGACCGCTCCCCGGGTGCCGGTCGTGACGACGCCCACCAGTCCCTCGGCGGCGACGCGGCCGGCCTTCTTGGCCGCCGCGGACAAGCCCTTGGCACGCAGCCAATCGACCGCCTTCTCGAGATCGCCCTGCACTTCGCCCAGCGCCTTCTTGCAATCCATCATGCCGGCGCCGGTCTTCTCGCGCAGTTCCTTGACCAGGGCGGCTGTGATCTCAGCCATGTGTCGCTCCGTTCGTGCGCGCCGTCCGCGCTGTCCTAGAATGAATTCGGAGTGCGGACCTCGGGGTCCGCACTCTCCAGTCTCCCCCGCGCAGGGGGAGAAACTCGCCTACTCCGCCGGCGATGCCTGGGCCGCTGCCCCGTCGTCCCCGGCCGCGGGAAGGTCCTCGGCCTGCGGTTCGCCGAGCTCGCCCACGTCACCGCCGGATGCGGCGATCTCGGCACGGATGCCGTCGAGCACCGCGCCCGATATCAGCTCGCAGTAGAGCGACACGGCGCGGATGGCATCGTCGTTGCCCGGAATAGGATAGTCGATGCCGTCGGGATCCGAATTGCTGTCGAGCACAGCCGCGATCGGGATGCCGCGCTTGCGTGCCTCCTGGACCGCGATCGCCTCCTTGTTGGTGTCGATGATGAACAGCATGTCGGGTGTGCCGCCCATCTCCTTGATGCCACCCAGCGAGCGCTCGAGCTTGTCGCGTTCGCGCGTCAGGTCGAGCTGCTCTTTCTTGGTCAGACCGACGACGTCACCCTTGAGCCGCTCATCGAGCTCGCGCAGGCGTTTGATCGAGGCCGAGATGGTCTGCCAGTTGGTGATCATGCCGCCCAGCCAGCGGTGGTTCACGTAGTACTGGCCGCAGCGCTTGGCAGCGTCGGCAATGCGCTCGGCCGCCGCCGCCTTGGTGCCGACGAACAGCACGCGGCCGCCATTGGCCACGACCTGACGCACCTGCAGGAGCGCCTGCTCGAGCAGCGGCACGCTCTTGGTGAGGTCGATGATGTGGACCCTGTTGCGTACCCCGAACAGGTACGGCTTCATCTTGGGGTTCCAACGCCGGGTGTTGTGGCCGAAATGGACACCCGCTTCCAGCAACTGACGCATCGTGAAGGTCGGCATAGCCATGCCGTTTCTCCTTTTCCGGTTGGGCCTCCGCGGGCGTCGTCCCCCGCCGCCAAAGGCTTCGGGTGACACCGGAGCGAGCGGCGGGATGTCTCCCCGTCGACCGCAAACCCGCGTGCGAAGTGGGCGTGGTTCTAGAGGCTTAGGCGGACAATTGCAAGTGCCAATGAAATCAATACCTTAGGGCAGCGACTTGGCGATCTCTTCGGCCAATTTGACGAGCGACAACGGCGCACTTCCTTCGGCCTTGTTGTTGGCCGTGACCCAGACCTTCTGACCGGCCTTGAAGGCATCGGCCGCCATGCGGGCGACGATCCGGCGGGTCTCATGGTCCTGGTCGACCAGCTTGTCGAACGGCTCGTAGCGCTGCTTGGCGGCTTGATAGAGGAAGCCGCGATGAAGGTTCCAGCGCACCACCAGCGGTCCCGGCCTGTCGCCATCGAGCACTTTCAACGCCACCGCCTGACGTTCGACCTCGGGCATGCGGTCGTGCAGACCGACACAGTATCGCACGCCGGTCGCCGCCAGCATCCTCATCAGCCGCGGTGTCAGCAGCTCGGCATTGCGCAGTTCCAAGGCATAAAGCGGACGGTGCCGACCGAGTTCAGCGGGTAGCGCGGCGAAGAACGCCGCCAGTCGTTCGACCAGGGTCGCAGCGTCCTCGACGAGGCCGCGTGGCAAAGGCGACACCTGGAACACCAGCGGGCCAGCCTTGGCGCCCAGCCCCTCCAGGCACGGCACGACGAACTCGCGAGTCGCAACAGCGGCATCGAGGAAGTGCGGATTGGCCACCTTGCCCCTGCCCTGCTCGTCGCGCATCACGGCACCGCAGACGATCGCCGGTGCCTTGACGACGAAGCTGAAGGGCTCCGGCACCTGCTGCGCGTAGCGACGGTACTGAACGCTGCTGATCGGTGCATAGAACGTCCGATCGAGGCTGACCGTGCGCAGCAACGGGATCTGCGCGTAGGCCGCAAGGCCTTGCCTGCTGAGGGCGACTTGAGAATGGACGCCTTGGTAGACCAGACCGCGCCAACCCGGAAAGAACCACGACGACGTGCCGAGGCGGATGTCGGCCGGCAAGGCCGGCGCCCGCAGCAGAGGCGAGTCCGTCGCTGGTTCGACCTCCCTCGCTGCAGCACGCTTTGTCGTCGGCGCCGCCGCCTGCTCGAACAGGCTGGCCTGGCGGCTCAAATCTCCTCCACCTGGGCGACGCCGGGCAGGCCGCCGATGGTGTCGCGCAATCCGGTGGCGATCGAGTAGGCCCCGGGCAGCGCGACCTCCGCCACGGCATCGTCCGGCATGGGCACGACCAGCATCACCCGGCCACGGCCCCGCTTGCCGTCCAGCGTCTTGCGCAGCGCCTCGAGTGCGGCCGGATCGGACAGCACGATGCGCAGTCCCGCCGCGGCGTTGGCGACCGCCTCGTCCAATCGCTCGACCGTCTGGGCCGTCAGCTTCACTTGTTCACCGTCGAGACGCCCATCGGCCGTCACCAGAATCGCCTGCCCCGCCTCCAGGAGGTTTCGCTTGCTGCCCAGCAGCTCGCTGAACACCGTGAGTTCGAAGGCGCCCGACTGATCGGAACATTGCACGAAGGCGAACCGGTTGCCCTTGGCGGAGGTCCGCTCCTGGCGGTCGATGACGGTGCCGGCGAGCTTGAGGCGTCCCGCGACGCCACGTGCCAGCCGGGCGTGCAGGTCGGCGGCCCGGGTGACGCGCAGGCGTTCAAGGCTGCGCTCATAAGCAGCCAGGGGATGAGACGAGAGATAGAAGCCGATCGCGGCGAACTCGTTCTGCAGCCGCTCCATCGGCGACCAGTCGGGAACCTTGGGCAGCGGCGGGCGGCGCTGGGCGGTGTCGTCGCCGAACAGGTTGTTCTGGTTGCTGGCCCGCTGCTCGTGGGTGGCTTGCGAATGACGCACCAGCGCTTCGACCGCGCCGCATGTTTGAGCTCGATTCCTGTTCAGCGAGTCGAAAGCGCCGGCCTTGACCAGGCTCTCCAATAGGCGCTTGTTGATCGCCCGCTGATCGAGGCGCTCGGCGACAGCGAACAAATCCTTGAACGGTCCGTTGGCCGCGCGCTCCTCGACTAGGCGGTGCATGGCATCGCGCCCCACGCCCTTGATCGCCGCCAACGCGTAGCGCACGCCAAGCCGGCCGTCCGCGGTCTGCTCCACGGCGAACTCGGCCATCGATTTGTTGATGTCGGGCGCCAGCAGGGGAATCTGCAGGCGCTCGAGTTCGCGGCGGAAATTGCCGAGCTTGTCGGCATTGCCCATGTCGAGCGTCATCGACGCGGCGAAGAACTCGACGGGATGGTTGGCCTTGAGATAGGCCGTTTGATAGGCGACCAGCGCGTAGGGCGCCGAGTGGCACTTGTTGAAGCCGTAGCCCGCGAACTTCGCGACCTTGTCGAAGATCATCGAGGCCCGCGCGTCTTCGACGTTGTTCTTGCGCGCGCCCTCGACGAAGGTCGTGCGCTGGGCGTCCATCTCCGACTGGATCTTCTTGCCCATCGCGCGACGCAGCAGGTCGGCGCCGCCCAGCGAATAGCCCGACAGGACCTGAGCGATCTGCATCACCTGCTCCTGGTAGACCATGATGCCGTAGGTCTCCTCCAGAATCGGCTTCAACGACGGATGCAGGTAGTCGGGCTTCTCCTGGCCGTTCTTCACGCTGATATAGGTCGGGATGTCGTCCATCGGACCCGGCCGGTAGAGGGCGACCAGCGCGATCAGGTCTTCGAAGCGGTTGGGCTTGAGCTTGGCCAGGATGTCGCGCATGCCGCTGCCTTCCATCTGGAACACGCCGTAGGCGTCTCCTTTGGCCAGCATGCGGAAGGTCGGCTCATCGTCGAGCGGGATCTTGGCGATGTCTAACTTGTCGCGGCCAATCAGCTCGCAAGCCTTCTCGATCACGGTCAGAGTCTTGAGGCCGAGGAAATCGAACTTCACCAAGCCGGCCGTCTCAACCCACTTCATGTTGAACTGAGTGGCCGGCAGCGATTCCTTGTTGTCGGTATCACGGTAGAGCGGCACCAGCTCGTCGAGCGGCCGATCGCCGATCACCACGCCCGCGGCATGGGTCGAGGCGTTTCGGTAAAGCCCCTCCAGCTGCAACGCGAGGTCGATCAGACGCTTGATTTCCTCGTCCCCGGCGTACTGATCTTTCAGGAGCTGCTCGCTTTCCAGCGCCTGCGCCAGCGTCACCGGCTTGGCCGGATTGTTGGGCACCAGCTTGCAGATGCGATCGACTTGCCCGTAGGGCATGCCGAGCACGCGGCCGACGTCGCGCAGCACGGCGCGAGCCTGCAGCTTGCCGAAAGTGATGATGGCGGCGACGCGGTCGTGGCCGTACTCGTCGCGCACGTAGCGGATGACGCGGTCGCGCTTGTCCTGGCAGAAGTCGATATCGAAGTCCGGCATCGATACGCGCTCGGGATTGAGGAAGCGCTCGAAGATCAGGCCCCAGCGCAGCGGATCGAGATCGGTGATCTTGAGCGACCAGGCGACCAGCGAGCCTGCGCCCGAGCCGCGGCCGGGCCCGACCGGGATGCCGTTGTCCTTGGCCCATTGGATGAAGTCGGCGACGATCAGGAAGTAGCCGGAGAAGCCCATCTTCTCGATCATGTCGAGTTCGTAGACGAGCCGTTCCTGGTAGGCCTTGAAATCGATGTCGGGCGACAAGCGACCGGCCGTCCGCAAGGCGGACAAGCCGCTTTCGGCCATGTCCTTCAGCGCGTCCTTCTCGGCGCGGCCCGCAAGCTTGGTGTAACGCGGTAGAATAGGCTTGCGCGGCGCGGGCATGTAGGCACAACGCCGGGCGATCGCCAGCGTGTTGTCGCAGGCCTCCGGCAGATCGGCGAAGGCGCGGCGCATCTCGGCCGCGGGCTTGAAATAGTGCTCAGGCGTCAGTCGACGGCGGTTGGGATCCTCGATGTGCGAGCCCTGCTCGATACAGAGCAGAACGTCATGCGCCTCGTACATCGCCGCCTTGGGGAAGTGCACGTCATTGGTCGCCACCAGCGGCAGGCCGCGCGCGTAGGCGAGGTCGAGCAAAGCCTCCTCGATCCGCCGCTCACTGTCCTCGCCATGACGCTGCAACTCGACATAGAGCCGGCCGTCGAATAGAGCCTGCAGCCGCTCGAGCTGATGCGTCGCCGCCGGCGCCTGTCCGGCCGCCACCAGCCGACCGAGCCCGCTGGCGGGATAGCCGGTCAAGGCCAGCAGGCCCTCGGTGTTGCCCTCCAGCGCCGACAACGGCAGCGCCGACAGCGCGCCGCTCTTGAACTCCAGATGGGCGCGGCTGACCAGCCGCATCAGATTCCGGTAGCCCTCTTCGCTTTGCACCAGCAACGTGAGCCAGTCGGCCGGAAGAACCTTGGCAATCCCGGCGCCACTGACATCCTCGCGGCGAATGCCGAGCTCGCAACCGACGATCGGCTGGATGCCGCCTTTGGCGGCATACTGGGCGAACTCCAGGGCGCCGAAGAGATTGTTGCGGTCGGTCACGGCAACGGCCGGCATCGATGCCGCCTTGGCAAGCGACACGATCGCCTCGACTTTGTTCGCCCCCTCGGTGAGCGAATAGGCGGAGCGGACTTTCAGATGAACGAAATCGGCGATGGTCACGCCCCACTATCGCGCCGCGATCTTGTGGAAAGCGAGGCGAATTGAACCGCTAACCCGACAAGACTCCGTCCTTCAGCCTGACGATACGATCCATGCGGGCGGCCAGGTCGGGATTGTGGGTCGCCACCAGCGCCGCCATGCCGGTACCGCGCACCAGCGCCAGGAGCTGCCGAAAAACCGTCTCGGCGGTCGAGGCGTCGAGATTGCCGGTCGGCTCGTCGGCCAGCAGCACGCGCGGCGCGTTGGCGACGGCCCGGGCGATCGCCACGCGCTGCTGCTCGCCGCCCGACAGACGGCCCGGCCGGTGATCGGCGCGATCTTCGAGCTGGACCATGGCCAGCAGCTCGCGGGCGCGGGCACGCGCGTCACTGCACGGCCGGCCATTCAGCATCTGCGGCAGGATCACGTTCTCGCTCGCCGAGAACTCGGGCAGCAGATGGTGGTACTGGTAGACGAATCCCAGAAAACGGCGCCGCAGGGCGGTGCGCTCGCGGTCTCCCACCATACCGGCGGCCTTGCCATCGACGACCACCTCGCCTTCGTCGGGTCGTTCGAGCAGCCCCGCGATGTGCAGCAGCGTCGACTTACCGCTGCCGGATTGGCCGACCAGAGCGACGATCTCGCCGGGACTGAGGTCGAGCGAGACGCCGCGCAGGACTTCGAGCTTGCGGCCGCCTTGCAGAAACGTCCGCTTGATGCCACGCAACGACAGCGGGAACGCGCCCTCACTCATAGCGTAGCCCCTCGACCGGCTCGATCTTCGTGGCGCGCCACGCCGGATAGGCCGCGGCCGCCAAGGACAGGGCGATCGCCACGGCGACGATCGAAGCGACTTCGATGATGTCGATCCGAACCGGCATCGAGGTGATGAAATCGACTTCGGCGCCACCGCCGCCCGCCGCGCCGCTCGCCCGCGACAACAACTCGCCGATCGCCGGCATGTTGGCGCAGATCGTCAAGCCCAAAGCCGTGCCGACGACCGTGCCGACCAGGCCGACGGCGGCCGCCGACAGGAAGAATGCCCGCACGATGGTGCGCGGCGCGGCTCCCATGGTGCGCAGGATGGCAATGCTGCCACGCTTGACGCGGACCAGCATGGTGAAGCTCGCCACCACATTCATCGCCGCCACCACGACGATCAATGTCAGAATGATGAACATCATCACCCGCTCGACCTGCAAAGCGCCGACAAACCGGGCATTGAGACCGAGCCAGTGCGCGACTTTGATGTCGTCGCGTCCCAGCCGTCGCCGCAGTTCGTCGGCCAGTCGCGACGCCGCAGCCGGATCGGCGATATCGACGTCGATCGAGGTCACCGTCCGATCGCCGTATTCGAGATCTCCTTGCAGCATGGCCAGCGGCACGAAGATCAAGACGCCGTCGAACTCGTAACGCCGCGTCATGAAGGTCGCGAGCAACTCGTAGTCGGCGTAGCGCGGCGAGATCGTGCCGTTGTCGTTCACCCGATGCGTCACCAAGGTCACCGTGTCGCCGGCCCGGATGCCGAGCGTCTGGCGCAGGCGGTCGCCCATGACGATTCCGGGCCGCGTACCGAAGGCGCCAAGATCGCCGTGAACCACGTTGCGAACGACGAGATCCCGCGACAGCAGGTCGTCGCGCCGCACGCCGCGCACCAGGGCGCCGCGTGTCAGCCCGTTGGCGCTGACCAACGCCTGGCGTTCCAACGTGAGCCGGACCGCCCGGACCCCCGGCGTCTCGCCGATCATCGCCAGCAGCTGCGGCGTCGCCTCGAGCGTGCCCTGGGTGCCCGTCAGCACGACATGGCCGTTCATGCCGATGATCCGCCCCAGCAGTTGCTGGCGAAAGCCGCCCATCACCGACAGCACGACCAGGAGCGTCGCCACGCCGAGTGCGACCCCGATCAAAGAAAAGGCCGCGATGAAGGACACGAAGCCTTCTCGCTGCCGCGTGGCGAGATAGCGCCAAGCCAGCCAACGCTCGACGGCTGCGGCATTACTCACGGCGCAAGCCCTCGACCGGATCGAGCCGGGCGGCGCGCGCCGCCGGATAGAGCGAGGCGAGCAGCGCAAAGGCCAACGCCATGCCCGCGATCACCCCGACCTCGCTCCATTCGATGCGCGAGGGGATCTCGGCCAGCAGATAGAGCGTCTCGTCGAACAGCACGATATCGAAGGTGCGCTGCAGCCACTGGCGGATCGCCTCGATATTGCGAGCAAAGGCGAGGCCGATAGTCACGCCCAGAGCCGTGCCGATGCCGCCGATCGCCAAGCCGTCGAGCAGGAAGATGCGCAGGATGGCTCCCCGCCCCGCCCCCATGGTGCGCAGGATGGCGATGTCGGCCGTCTTGGTGCGGACCAGCATCACCAGGCTGGACACGATGTTGAAGGCCGCGACCAGCACGATCATGGTGAGGACCAGGAACATCACGTTGGTCTGCGCCTGGATGGCCGAGAAGTAGCCGATATTGGCCTGCAACCAGTCGAACACCCAGCCCTGCACGCCGACGATCTGCGAAATCGCCCGCCGCGCCGCGCCGGTCGAGATGCCGTCGGCGACGAACACTTCGATGCCGGTGACCTTGGCGCCGAGCCCAAGCAGGCGCTGGGCATCGGCGAGAGGCGCGTAGACGAAGTTGGCGTCGTAGTCGTACATTCCGGCGCAGAACACCGCAGCCACACGCACCGCCGCCGAGCGCGGCATGACACCGAACGGCGTGGCGACCTCGACCGGCGAGACGAGCTGCAAAGTGTCGCCGACCTGGACACCGAGCAGATCGGCCAGCCGTCGGCCGATGGCGACGGAAAAGCCGTCGCCGAAGTCCCTGAGGGTGCCCCAATCGATCGGCTTGTCGTCGTCACTCCGGCACAGCGCGCGATAACGGTGGCGCGCCTCGGGTGCACCGTCGATCGCAGCGGCGATCGGCAGGCGGGCCCGCAAGTCGTCCGGCGCGATGCCGCGCAACACCACGCCCCGCACACGGTTGCCGGCGACCGCCATGACCTGCCCTTCGGCCGCCGGCGCCGCCGCCACGACCCCCGGCACGGCGCGCAGGCGCGCCAGCGTATCGGGCGAGACAGCCATCCCGTCGCGGTTGCCCTGGACGCCCAGTTGGCCGCTGATGCTCGACATCTGGCGCAGCATCTCGACGCGAAAGCCGTTCATGACCGCCATGACGACGATCAAGGTGCCGACGCCCAACGTGATGCCGACCAGCGAGAAGCCGGCGATCACCGAGATGAACCCCTCCTCGCGGCGCGCCCGCAGGTAGCGGCACGCGATCAAACGCTCGACGGCGGCGAAGGCCATGGAGTCAGCCGAAGCGCGCGACGACCTGATCGAACGGCACCTCCTCGCGTGCGCCGGTCTTGCGGTTCTTGAGCTCGGCCTTGCCGGCCGCCACGCCCTTGGGGCCGACGATCACCTGCCACGGCGTGCCGACCAGGTCCATATCGGCGAACTTGGCGCCGGGCCGCAGATCACGGTCGTCGAGCAACGCCTCGACCCCCATGGACGCCAAGCCCTGATAGAGCTTCTGGCAGGTCGCCGACACCGTGCCGTCATCGGGCTTGAGGTTGACGATCGCCACCCTGAACGGCGCCACCGATTCCGGCCAGACGATGCCCGCGTCGTCGTGGCTCGCCTCGATGATGCCGCCGACCAGGCGCGACACACCGATGCCGTACGAACCCATCTCGACCGTGACCGGCTCGCCGGACGGGCCGGCGACCACCGCCTTCATCGGTTCGGAGTACTTGGTGCCGAAATAGAAAATGTGGCCAACCTCGATGCCGCGGGCCGCCAGGCGCTGGTCCGCGAGAATCCCCTCGAATGCCGCCTGGTCGTGCATTTCGTCGGTCGCGGCATAGAGCGACGTCCATTCGTCGACGATCGGCTGCAGGTCGCCATCGTAGTCGATGGTGCGGCCGAGGATGTCCTTGTCGACCAAACCCTTGTGGCAGAACACCGCGCTTTCGCCGGTGTCGGCCAACACGATGAACTCGTGGCTGAGATCGCCACCGATCGGGCCGGTGTCGGCGCGCATCGGGATCGCCTTCAGGCCCATGCGCGCGAAGGTGCGCAGGTAGGCGACGAACATCTTGTTGTAGGAGTGGATTGCGCCCTTCTTGTCGAGGTCGAAGGAGTAGTTGTCCTTCATCAGGAACTCGCGACCGCGCATCACGCCGAAGCGCGGCCGCACCTCGTCGCGGAACTTCCACTGGATGTGATAGAGGTTCCGAGGCAGGTCGCGATAGCTCTTCACGCCGTCGCGGAAGAGCACGGTGATCATCTCCTCGTTGGTCGGACCATAGAGCATCTCGCGATCGTGACGGTCCTTGATGCGCAGCATTTCCGGACCGTAGGCGTCGTAGCGACCACTCTCGCGCCACAGCTCGGCCGACTGGATGGTCGGCATCAGCACCTCCTGCGCGCCCGAGGCGTCCTGCTCCTCGCGCACGATGCGCTCGATGTTCTTGAGCACGCGGAAGCCGAGCGGCAGCCAAGCGTAGATGCCGGCGCTGGTCTGCCGAACGAGGCCGGCCCGCAGCATCAGCCGGTGCGAGACGATCTGCGCCTCCGCCGGGTTCTCCTTCAGAGTCGGCAGGAAGTACTGGCTCATCCGCATTCTGCTTCGATCCCTATTGGGCAGCCGGACCGGCCGCGAGCTGTCGGAAACGCGGTTTTAGAGGCAAACCGCCCCAGCCGCGACTGGTTTTGCACAGGCCTATGCCCGCACACTCGGCGCAGCAACCCGGGGGAGAACGGCAATGCTCGAGCAGGTCTTCAAGCTCAGCGACAACAAGACCAACGTCCGGACCGAGATGGTGGCCGGGCTCACCACCTTCTTGACCATGGCGTACATCATCTTCGTCAACCCCGCGATCCTGGGCGAGGCCAAGATGCCGTTCGGCGCGGTGTTCGCCGCTACCTGCGTGGCTGCCGCCATCGGCTGCTTCTTGATGGCCTTCCTCGCCAACTATCCGATCGCCCTCGCGCCGGGCATGGGGCTCAACGCCTACTTCGCCTTCGGCGTCGTCGGCGGCATGGGCTACACGTGGCAGGTCGCATTGGGCTGCGTCTTCATCTCCGGCGTGCTCTTCTTCATCATCAGCGTGCTGCCGATCCGCGAGTGGATCGTCAATGCCATCCCCAAGTCGCTGAAGATGGCGATCGCCGCCGGCATCGGCCTGTTCCTGGCACTGATCGCGCTCAAGAACGCCGGCATCGTGGTCGCCAACCCGGCGACGCTGGTGACGCACGGCGACCTCACCAGCTTCCCGGTCGTCATGGCGGCCCTGGGTTTCGCCCTGATCGTGGCGCTGGAGCACCACCGCGTCATGGGCGGGGTGATTATCGGCATCCTCGCAGTGACCGTGATCGCCATCCTGGCCGGCCATCAGAAGTTCGGCGGCATCTTCGACGTACCGCCATCGATCACGCCGGTGTTCCTGCAGATGGATCTGGCCGGCGCCTTCAAGGTCGGCTTGGTGACCGTGGTCTTCGCCTTCCTGTTCGTCGATTTGTTCGACAACACCGGCACGTTGATCGCG
>VGCQ01000072.1 GCA_016870055.1 Alphaproteobacteria bacterium
CCAGCCCCGGCATGTCGGCGGCGTAGACCGTGAAGTGCTGCGACAACGGCTGCACGTTCCTGATCCAGTGGATCCACGAGCCCGAACCGCCATGGAACAGGAGCAGGATCGGCTTGCCCGAACCCTCGCCCCAGATGTGCCACATCATCTGCCCGCCATTGCCCATCGGCACGCGCACGGCGCGCCCGGTCGCCGCGACGGCGGCGATGTGCTCGGCGGCGGTGCGGCCGTCGGCCAGGCGCGGCACGGCCGAATAGTCGAGGATCATCGGCCGATCGCGCCCAGCAGCCGCTCGACGAAGCCCGCCGTCTGCTTGCGGTCGATCCAACGCAGTACCGTGACCAGATCGTTGTCCGGGTCGATCCACACGATGTGGCTGCCCCAGCCCAGCGCGAAGTAGCTGCGCTCCGATGCCGCCGCGAACTGCCGGCGATCGGTGTTGAGCCACCACATCAGCCCGTAGAACGGCGCCACCGGGCTGGGCTTCACGAGTTCGTCGGTCCAACTGCCGGGCAGGATCGACTCACCCTGCCAGCGGCCGCCCTGCGCCACCAGCAGGCCCATCAACGCCAGATCGCGCGCCGAGATCACGATGCCGCCGCCCCAGTGGCCGCCGCCCGGCACCGAGACCATCGGCTTGCCGTCGATCGTGACCGTGGAGTTGCGATAGCCGTCCCAGCGCCAGTCCGCGGAGGCGCCGATCGGATCCATGATGCGGCGCTTCAGCACCGACGGCAGCGGCTCCTTGAAGACCTGCAGCAGGGAATAGGACAGCCGGTTCACGCGAACGTCGTTGTATTCGTAGAACGTGCCCGGTTTCTTGAGCGGCCGGCGCGTGCCCTTGGGTGCTTCGGCGACCGCCAGGCCGACCACGCGGTTGTGGTCGATGCGGTCCTCCTTGCCGAACAGCACGCCCTGCCATTCGCTGGTCTGGGTCAGCAGGTGCCGCCAGGTGATGTCCTTGTTCTGATCGCTGGCAAAGCCGTCGTCGAGAGCGTAGCCGCCGGCCTTGTCGTCGAGACTCTTGATCAGCCCGTCGCCCAGGGCGAGGCCGGCCAGCAGGGAGAGGAAGCTCTTGGCGACGCTGAACGTCATGTCGGCGCGTCCGACATCGCCCCATTCGGCCAGAAGCTTGCCGCCGCGATAGATCATGCCGGCATGGCCGCCGCGCGGCGCCACCGGCCCCAGCACCTCGTTGTCGGGCGCCTTCTCGCCGCTGTCGTAGGTCATGACGAACTGGCCGTCCGGCATGCGCATGCTCGACGGCCACTGCGATCCGGCGGCCTTGGCGAAGGCGATCGCCTCTTTCAGTTCTTTCATGCCCGCAATCAACATTGAAGCCTGCTCGGGAGCAAGCATCGAAATGCAACCATACCGCAGCCCGGCGTCACCGCTGAGGTCGTTCCAACGAGGTCTAGTTCTGCGGCCCTCTAACGAAAACGACCGTCGTCAATGGGTGGCTGTCGTGACGAGCGAAGGCACGACGGATCAGGCGTCAGTCAGCCCGAGGCGCTTTTCGATGCGATCTAGACGGTCCTTGATCAGGTCGAGGTCGTGGCGATCCTAAACTTGCTCGGCATAGTTGACGGCAAGGTCTCGACCGTTGCGGGCGACGGCGGTCTCGATGTGCGCAAGGCGGTGCTTGATCTCGGCAAATTGCCGATCAGCCATCGCGTTCCATGTCCGCATGGCGCGAAGGTGCTCGAGAATCAAGTTTTCGACGTTCTCGGTCATGGTGCGGCCCTATGTTAACGGAACAAAAGTGGCGATACAAAGGAGTCGCAGCCCGAGAAAAGCTCACAGCTGGCGACCGCGCCGAAGCACTGCAATAGGCCAAGTCGGCAAGGCAGTAGCGCGGCCTGGCTGGCGCCGCTTTCATGCCCGCAATCAACAGTGGAGCCTGCTCGGGAGCAAGCGTAGAAAGCGTGCATGTCGCTTCCGAGCACCATCACCCTCCGCCGCCCCGACGACTGGCATGTCCATTTGCGCGACGGGCCGATGCTGCAGGCCTGCGCCGTGCACACCGCCCGCCAATTCGCCCGCGCCATCATCATGCCCAACCTGGTGCCGCCGGTGACCACGGTGGCGGCGGCCGCGGCCTATCGCGAGCGAATCTGCAGAGCGGTCCCGGCCGAGCTGACATTCGAGCCGCTGATGACCTGCTATCTCACCGACGATGCCGATCCTGCCGAGTTGGCGCGCGGTAAGCGCGACGGCGTGTGGGTCGCGGCCAAGCTCTATCCCGCCCACGCCACGACCAATTCCGCGCACGGCGTCACGTCGATCGACCAGATCGCCCGCGGGCTGGAGGCGATGGAAAAAGCCGGTATGCCATTGCTGGTCCATGGCGAGGTGACCGACGCCGAGGTCGACATCTTCGACCGCGAGGCGGTGTTCCTCGACAAGGTGCTGGCGCCGTTGCTCAGGCGTCACCAGGGGCTGAAGGTCGTGCTCGAGCACATCACCACCAAGGAGGGCGTGGCGTTCGTCGAAGCCAATGGCGCGCGCATGGGCGGCACGATCACGCCGCACCATCTCAGCTACAACCGCAATGCCCTGTTCAAGGGCGGCATTCGCCCGCACCTTTATTGCCTGCCGATCGCCAAGAGCGAGCAGCACCGTCTGGCGTTGCGCCGGGCCGCGACCTCGGGCAGCCCGCAGTTCTTCCTCGGAACCGACACCGCGCCGCACACCGCCGACACCAAGGAGTGCGCCTGCGGCTGCGCCGGCATCTTCAATGCGCCGGTGGCGATGCAGGTCTATGCCCAGATCTTCGCCGAGGAAGGCGCGTTGCACCGCCTCGAGGCTTTCGCTTCGCTGAACGGCCCGCGCTTTTACGGCCTGCCCGCCAACGAGGAACGGATCACGCTACGCGCCGGCACGCTTGCCGCACCCGAGCGCATCGCCGTTCCGGGAGGCGACAAGAGCATCGTGGTGTTTCGGCCGGATACGCCGGTCGAGTGGTCGTTCTGAATCGGCGGACCGCGGGCTTCCAGGCCTGTGGTCCAACGAGTGGCTTCGCCTACCACGTCGATTTGCTCTATCGTCGGGCCATGAGCAAACGAGGCATTCCGGCCGGCGCGGTCGTGCGCGGCACCGACAAAGGCTATGACCAGGCACCGACATTGAAGCCCGGCAGCGAGCGGCCGGTCGAGAAGGTCGAGCAAAAATACCCCTACTTGCGGCCGCGTGATGCCGCGACGTTGATCCTGGTGCGCCAGCGCGGCAGGATTCCCGAGGTTCTGCTCGGCTGCCGCGACGCCAAGCATGCCTTCATGCCCAACCGCTACGTCTTTCCCGGCGGCCGCGTCGATCCCGCCGATGCTCGCGTGCCGGTGGCGACATCGCTCGACCGCTTCGTCGCTGCGCGCCTGCGCAAGGCCGCGACGCCACAGCGCGCTCGGGCACTTGCCGTAGCCGCGGTGCGCGAGACCTTCGAAGAGACCGGCCTGATGCTCGCCAAGCCCTTGAAAGGCGGCGCTCCCGAGGAGGATTTCGGCGAGCATTGGCGCGGCTTTCTCGACCGCGGCATGGGTCCCGCGCTCGACTGCCTCGACCTGATCGCTCGGGCGGTGACGCCGCCCGGCCGGCCGCGCCGCTTCAACGCCCGGTTCTTCATGGCCCGCGCCGAGGATGCGATCGGCGAGGTCCGCCATTCCAGCGAGTTGGGCGACGTGCGCTGGGTGCGGCTCGACGAAGCGCGCGAGCTGCCGCTGCCCACCATCACCGGCCTGATCCTGGGCGAGATCGGCCGCCTGGTGAAGGAGCCGCCCGACCGCAAGAAGCAGCGCAAGATCCCGCTGTTCACCACGGTGCATCGCAAGCACCTGATGCTCGAGGAGTAACGCCATGGCGGGGCGCGCGCCATCGGCCTTGTCGAGCGCCGCCTCGTCGTCCGCCGGCGCCACCGCCCCGCGCGGCGTCACCGGGTCCAGCCTGCCATCGCGCGGCGGCGTGCGGCTGCGCACGCTGGTGCTGATCCGTTGGGCAGCAGTGGCCGGCCAGCTGTTCACCGTCGCCGTGGTCTATTGGGGCCTGGGCTTCGCCCTGCCGGTGCTGGCGATCGGTGGCACGATCGCGCTGTCGGCATTGCTCAACCTCACCGTCAGCATCGGCCGGCCGGCCTCGGCGCGCATCGACGATCGCGAGGCCACGATCTTCCTCGCCTTCGACATCATCCAGCTCGCCGTTCTGCTCTATCTCACCGGCGGGCTGATCAACCCGTTTTCGCTGCTGCTGCTGGCGCCGGTCGCGATCGGCGCCACCATCCTGTCGCTCGGCGGCAACATCGCCCTGTCGCTGCTCACCATCGTCAGCATCGCGCTGCTCGGACTGTTCCATCAGCCGCTGCCGTGGCGCGGCCCGCCGCCCGCCTTGCCGGACATCTACCAGGCCGGCGCCTGGGCCGGTCTCACGCTCACCACCTTGCTGGTCACGCTTTATGGTTGGCGGCTGGCCGAGGAGGGACGCCAGATGGCCGACGCGTTGGCGGCCGCCCAAGCGGCGCTCGCCCGCGAGCAGCGCATGTCGGCGCTGGGCGCGCTGGCGGCGGCGGCGGCGCACGAGCTCGGCACGCCGCTCTCGACCATCGCGGTGGTGACCAAGGAGATGTTGCGCGAGGTCGAGACCGACGATCCGTTGCGCGAGGATGTCGAACTGCTGTCCGCCGAGTCGGAGCGTTGCCGCTCGATCCTGGCGCGGCTGTCGGTCGACCCGGCGGGCGACGTGTCCGACGCCTACACGCTGGTGCCGTTGCCGGCCCTGATCGAGGCGGCGGCGCAGGCCTACAACCGCGACGGCATCGCCATCGCCTTCGAAGCCGGGCCGGTCGGCGAGGGTGTGCCCGCGACGGCGCCGATCCAGGTGCGCAGCCCCGAGATCATGCAGGGCATCGGAAACATCGTGCAGAACGCCGTATCCTTTGCGCGGCAGGAGGTGCTGATCGTGACCCGCTGGACCGCCGCCTGGTCGGAGGTCGAGGTCACCGACGACGGGCCGGGCTTCTCGCAGGCATTGCTCGACGAACTCGGCACGCCGTTCATCTCGACGCGGCAGGGCGAGGAGGGACACATGGGATTGGGTGTCTTCATCGCCAAGACGCTATTGGAGCGAACCGGTGCCACCGTGACTTTCGGTAACCGCTCGGGGACGACGCGCGGTGCCATGGTCGCCGTGCGCTGGCCAAACCCGGTCTTCAAGGCTACATAGCGCCGATGTCGAAGGAGTCGCCATGACCCAGGACACAGGCGCCGGGCGCCCGGTGTCGCCCGCTGCGACCGGCGCTGCGGCCAACAAGGATCGCACCCTGCTGATCGCCGATGACGATGCCGCGTTCCGCAATCGGATCGCCCGCGCCTTCGAGCAGCGCGGCTTCATCGTCACCGCCGTCGGTTCGGTCGCCGAGGCGCTGGCCCAGACGGCACGGCCGCCGGCTTTCGCCGTGCTCGACCTGCGGTTGGGCGACGGCAATGGGCTCGAGCTGGTCGGGCCGCTGCGCCAGGCGAGGCCCGACATCCGCATCGTGGTGCTGACCGGCTACGGCAACATCGCGACCGCCGTCGCCGCCGTGAAGGAGGGCGCCGTCGACTATCTCGCCAAGCCGGCCGACGCCGATGCCATCGAGCAGGCGCTGACGTCGCACGGCCGCAAGCTGCCGCCGCCGCCCAGCAACCCGATGTCGGCCGACCGCGTCCGCTGGGAGCATATCCAGCGCGTGTTCGAGCAGTGCGACCGCAACGTCTCAGAGACGGCGCGTCGCCTCAACATGCATCGGCGCACCTTGCAGCGCATCCTGGGCAAGCACGCCCCCCGCGAACATTGATGCGCGAGCACTGATCACCGCGCAGCTCCTGCTCAATGCCTTGGCGCTGGGCATGGCCTACGCGCTGGTCGCGCTGGGCTTTGTCCTGGCGTTGAATGCCGCCGGCGCCGTCAATTTCGCGCACGGCGATCTCGTCGTGCTGGGCGGCGCCATCGCCGTGGCCGCCGGGCTGTGGAGCGGCCTGCCGGTCGTCATGGTGTTGCCGCTGGTGGCGCTCGCCCTTGGCGCCGTCGGCATCCTCGCCGCGCGCATCGCCATCCTGCCGCTCGCCAGCCGGCCGATCGAGGCGACGTTCGTCGCCACCATCGCGCTCGCCGCCATGATCGAGCAGAGCCTGACGCTCGCCCTGGCCGGCGCACCGCGCACCGTGCCGCCGCTCGCCGGCAGCGGCTCGCTCGAGATCGCGGGCTTGCCGCTTGGCCGCCAACCGCTCGCCATCGTCGTGGTCGGCGCCCTGCTGGTGGCGGCGATGTGGTTCCTGTTGGAGCGCACCCAGACCGGTCGGCGCATGCGGGCTGTGGCCGCCGACCGCACCATGGCGCGCGCCGTCGGCATTCCGGTCGGCCGCTACGTGGCACTGTCGCTGGCGCTGGCCGGTGCGCTGGCCGGGATCGCCGGTCTGCTGCTCGGCCACCAGTTCCTGGTCGCGCCGACGCAAGGCGCCGGCTACATGCTCAAGGCCTATATCGCGGTCGCGCTGGGCGGCTGGGGCAGCGTGCCGGGCGCGCTGCTCGGCGCGTTGGGCATCGGCGTCTTCGAGACTTTCGTGTCGGCACGCTTCGGCGATGCCTGGGCGTCGGCCGCGCTCTACCTCGCGGTCCTTGCGGTCCTCGCCGTGCGGCCGCAGGGCCTGTTCGGCGAGCCGCTCGGCAGGCGGGCCTGACATGCGCCTCGCTCCGTTCTGGTTGGTGCTGCTGATCCTGCCGCCCATTGCGGCCCTGCTGATCCTGCCGCCGTTCGGCCAACGCATGGTCGTGCTGATCGGCATCTATGGCCTGATGGGCCTCGGCTATCAGCTCGTGTTCGGCCAGCTCGGTGCGCTCAACTTGGCGCAGGGCGCATTGTTCGGCGTGGGCGCCTACGCCGCCGCGCTGGCAGCGCCCTGGTTCGGCATGCTGGCGCTGCCGCTCGCCGTCGTCGCGGCGGCGCTGCCGGCTGCCATGGTTGCTGCGCCTTTGCTGCGCCTGCAATCGCACTACTTTGCCCTCGCGACGCTGGCGCTTGCCTCGCTTGTCCATCTCCTCGCCGTGCATGCCGAGGCGCTGACCGGCGGCGCCAACGGCCTGGCCGGCTTCGCCACCGTCCTGCCGCGCGGCGTTTCGTTGCTGCTGGTGGTCTGGCTCTGCCTGATCGGCGGCGTGCTGCTCCACGCTCACCTGTTCGGTGGCGGGCTGGGCGAACGCGCACGGCTGGTGCGCGAGGCGCCGTTGCTCGCGGCGACTTTGGGCATCGACGGTGGGCGCTGGCGGCTGGCAGCCTTCGTCGTCGGCGCGGCGCTCGCCGGTCTCGCCGGCGGCTTCTCCGCGGCGTTGAGCGGCGTGGTGTCGCCCGAGGCGACAGGCTTCGGCGGCATGGTGCTCTGCCTCACCCTGGTCGTGCTGGGCGGCGCGCGTCATCCGATGGGCGCCGTGGTCGGCGCGGCGCTCGCGGTCTGCCTGCCCGAGCTGCTGCGTGACCTGCAGGGCGCTTGGCTGCTCGCCTACGCCGTGGCGACGCTCGGCGTCGTGCTGTGGGCACCCGAGGGTTTGTGCGGCCTGATCGATCGTTTGCGCGGCGTCCGGCCCGCGCCGCGCGAGGAGCCGCGCCTGCCCGAGATGCTGCCGCCGGTCGGCGGGCCGCACAAGCTCGTGCTCGACGGCGTGACCAAGAGCTTCGGCGGCGTCGAGGCGCTGTCCGATGTGTCGCTGTCGCTCGAGCGTGGCGAGGTTTTGGGCCTGATCGGCCCCAACGGCTCGGGCAAGACGACGTTGCTCAACGTCATCAACGGCCTCGAGCACGTTGACGGCGGCGTCATCGCCCTCGACGGCCGTCGCATCGAGCGGCTGGCGACGCACGAGATCGCCCGCGCCGGCATCGGCCGCTCGTTCCAGGCGCTGACGCTGGCCGGCGACAGCAAGATGGCCGATCTCGCGCGCGCCATCGCCACCGACGCCGCCTTCCTGCTGCTCGACGAACCGGCGGCCGGCGCCGACGATCGCCAGCGCCGGACGCTCAGCGAGTTCGTCCGTCGCCTGCGCGACGCCGGCCGCGGTGTGCTGATCGTCGATCACGACATCGAGCTGCTGTCGCGGGTCTGCGATCGGCTGGTCTGTCTCGAGCGCGGCCGCGTCATCGCCGCCGGTCCGCCGGCGGCGGTGCGCGCCGATCCAAGAGTGCGCGCGAGCTTCCTCGGCCTCGACGCGGCGGCGGCATGACGGCGGCGCTGGAAATCGGCGGGCTTTCCGTCAGCTCGGGCGAGATCGTCGCGCTGCTGGGCGGCAACGGCGCGGGGAAAACCACGCTGATCGAGACGGTGCTGGGCTTCCGCCCCGGTCCAGTCGCGCTGTTCGGCAAGGATGTGGCGTCGCTCGGTGTCGAGCAGCGCGTAGCGTGCGGTCTGGGCTACGTGCCGCAGGGGCGTCGCGTCTTCGCCGGCCTCACCGTGCGCGAGAACCTCGAAGCCTCGTCGTCGCTGCCGGCACGCCAGCGGTGGCGGCGCGTCGAGGAGATGCTGGCGCTGTTCCCCATGCTGGGTGAGCGGCCCGACGCGCGAGCCTGGCTGCTGTCGGGCGGCCAGCAGCAGATGCTGGCGCTCGCTCGCGCGCTGATGAACGACCCGCGGCTCCTGCTGCTCGACGAGCCGACGCTCGGCCTCGCCCCCGCCGTGGTGGCCGATCTGTTGCGCCGCCTCGCCACCATGGCCGCCGCCGGCACCGCGATCCTGCTCGCCGAGCAGCGCGCGGCGCTCGCCCTCGGGGTCGCCCATCGCGGCGTCGTGCTGAGAAACGGCGGCATCGTCCGAAGCGGCTCCGCGGCCGAGCTCATTGCCGATCCGGCGCTGGCCGACCTGATGGCTGGGGCGTGATCTGCTGAAACGCGGGCCACCGGTGTTCGTTCATCGTTTTTATTGGGAGCGCGTCACCCGACCTTCGCCGAAGCGAAGCTGCGTCGGCGTTGCGCACGCAGATCCACCGGCGCGTCGTATGTCGTTTCAGCACTCCATAAGCGGCACAGTAGTGTCGCTCTCGTCAGTGGCCGTTCCGTCTCGCTGGGCACCGTCGGCCGCGCCGGACCATGAGGGCGGGCGAGGCCGACGGTGATTTGGCCGTGGCGAAAGCCGCCCACCGGCTATTTGTCGAACACCACCACCGTGCGATGGTCGCGGCGGATGTTGGACAGCAGCCCGACCAGCTCTTGCGAATGCTCAGGCTTGCAGGCTTGGCCTTCCGGCGTGGTCACGAACTCGCGGCGCACGCGCAGCGTGCCGTCATTGAAGGTGTAGCGCGACTGATAGGCCGCGATCGACGTCGTCCAGGTTCGGTCCGCCGGCAGCCGCGCCGGCCTGAGGCCGGCCGGCAGGCTGACCTCGATGACCTCGACCTGGCGCCCGGCATGGCAGGGAAACGTATGCTTGCGCGGCGCATCGTGCGTGCCGACCAGGAACACGCCGGGCCGCACGAGAAAACGCAAGCCGAGCGGCGGGAGCAGAGCCTCGCCGGCCGCCAGCTCGATCGGGTCGGACAGCTCGAACTCGCCGAACAGCTCGACCGTGGGGTCAGCCGGATTCTTCTTCACCGTCAGCCATTTGCCGGTTCCCGGTGCTCCGAAAAGGCGCAATTGGGACGCCGCCTTGGTGACGCTGGTGTCCGAGGCAAAGTTCCGCAGGTCGCCCGCCATGGTGCCGCGCGCCGTCTCGCGCGTGAGGCCAGTGACCTTGCCGTCAGTCGAGACCGTGGCCTCGACATGGACCTCGGAGAAGTTGCCGGCCGTCTTTTCGGCGGGGATGCGCGCCACCCGTGACTTGCCGTCGACGGCGTGCAGGACCGGGGCATCATAGTGGCCCCACGGCAGCACGCCGAACGAGGCCCACTGCCAAGTCGCGTCGAGATAGAGATCGAGATCGGGCAGATAGAGAATGACGTGGTTGAAGCCTCCCACCGGGACGTCGGGCAGGGTGTAGCGGCTCGCATACGCGTTCATCAGCGCCGGCTCGCTGGCAATGCCGCGCGCGGCCAACAATGCCGCGAGCAGGGCGGCTTGCGCCTTGCAATCTCCGTAGCGGCTTTCGATCGTCTCCGCGGCGGATGTAGGCGTCAGCTTGCCTTGCCCTACGGCCACCGCGACATAGCGGATGTTGCGTGCCACCCAGTCGTACAGCAGGCGCGCTTGACTCTTGCGGTCGGTCGTCTCGCCGACAATCTTGGCCGCCAGAGCGGTGACCTCGGGCGACACGGCCGACGATGCGGCGTGCAGCCGGCCGTAATGATCGCCGACTTCGGCATAGCTACCCAATGTCGTGATGGCATAGCGCGGGCCCCAGTCTGCTGGCGACGTCGTACCGGCCTCGTTGTCGACGCGAGTCGGGTTGGACCAGGAGAAGATGCGCCGAACCCGACCCCCCGCCTCCTCGATGCGGTAGGCCGTGTCATGCCGTTCGTCGACGACCCGCATCGAGGCTGGATGATCGAAGATGTGCTCGGCAAGGACTACACGCAGTGCGGGAAGCCAATATTGGGCGGTGGAGAAGCCAGGCCAAACCAGCTCGACGGTATCGAGCCGATAGACGTAGCGGATGGAATCGCCGGCCTGGAGATCGGGAAAGACGATGCTGCGGGTCCGCAGATCGGTGTAGAGCGCGACTTCGCGCGAGACCTGTGGTGCGATGTCGAAGATCTTGTCGGCGGCGACCGGCAGGCGCCGGCCATCGGCCTTGATCGTCACCGCCTCGACGATCTCGAGCTTTTCCTGGCTCGCCGAGTAGGAAAGATCGATGCGTCCGCCGTTGCGCGCCGCCTCGGCGTCGTGCGCTTTCCGCTCGGCTTCGATGGTTGCCGCGTACCGACCGTCGGGCGCAAGAACATAGGTCTGACGAGCGATCGTCCAGGTGTAGCCCGTGGTCTGTGCCTGCGCCGACGTTGCGGCGAAGGCGAAAGCCGCCAGCAGAACGGCGACAGTCGTTCGGATCGGCAATCGCGGCCTCCCTTCGATCGGACGGCCAAAGTCTAGCATGCGGCGGCGCGAGGCCACAGCGTGCATGCACGCATATCTAGAAGTCCGCGGCATTGCCAACTAAGTGGTGGTCGCGAGGACGGCGAAGCCGCGTCCGGTGTCCTGCTTGCTGGCCTGCGTAGCGGTCGAAATGTCGATGGGGTCGTCGAATCGGCACAGAAACCGAAGCACGCGGTCGCCCGTCAATATCAGATCATGCGACTTGTCTCGTGTGCCAAGCGCATCGTGCGCAGGCATTGTCAGCAAACGCCGGCGAGTGCGCCGTCAGAAGACTACCGCCCTGCCACCGTTGGGATTCGCACCGTGGCGGCAGACGACCATCGGCTCTATCGAACCTTCAAGCGACACGCCTTCAGGCCGTCAGCACTGCCGTGGCAGGGGGCGAAACCCAGGAGAACCGCGCCGGCCTCTCACGCCCGCCGGCCCTGGGCGTTCCAGAAGCGCTCGAGGTTGGAGATCAACGCCGGGCTGAAATGGCACAGCGCCTGCTCGCGAGCATAGAGCGCGGCGTAGCGGCGGAAGGTGTCGAGCGGCTCGGCGGCGAGCCGGAGCGCGCGGCGGTTGCCGATGGCGCCGACCGCGCCCGAGCCGGTCAGCCGATCGATGACGCGGGCGATGGTGGCGTCCACCTCGGCGGGATCGATGATCTCGTCGCAGATCATGCGCCCTACCTCCGAATCGCACTCGATGCGGCGCTCGTACATGATCGCCTGGCGGGCCAGGCGGTCGCCGACGAAGCGCGCCAGACGGAGATTGGCCATCGCCGGGATGATGCCTTCCTTGCGCGCCGGCAAGGTCATGTAGGCGTCGCGGCCGGCGATGTTGAAATCGGTGGCGAGCAGGATCTGGCAGCCGCCGCCGATCGCGAAGGTCTCGACCGCCGAGATCCAGAGCTTCTCGATCGAATCGCCCGCCACCTCGTCGGGCGGCACCTCCGGCTTGGCGAGCCCGCGCAGCATCTTGTTGACGAAACCCAGGTCCCTGATCAGGAACCACAGGAACGGGATCTTGCCGTAATAGAGATGGGTGAGGTTGATGCCGGCGTTGAAGATGCGGCGGCCGGCATACTTGCCCTCGGGCACCACGTCGCCGCGCAGCACGGCGACCTGGCTTTCCGGATCGAGGATGCAGACATCGGCCGCGATCTCGGTCGCGGGCTGGGTGGCGTTGTCCTCGGAGTTCAGGAACCGCTTGTTGGCGAGCAGCAGCACGGCGGCCTTGCCCTGGCGCTCGACGCGGGCGTGGCCGAGATCGAGCGCGCCGTCGCGCCGGAACTTGGCCAGCGCGTCGGCCGATTCCTCGCGTGGCAACAGCATGGCATGGCAGAGATGCAGGCCGCAGGCCGGATCGGCCAGGAACTGGTTGGCGAGGATGCCCTGGTCGATCTCGCAGCCGTCCTTGTCGGCCTGGCGCAGCTCGGCTTCGGCCGCGACCTCGGCGCGCGTCGGCACGAGCCCCGGCACCGCTTCGGCCGCGTCATAGACCAGCCGCTCGACGCGCACGAACTTGGTGCGTCCGGCGGTCAGCCTGTCGTAGAGCGTGCAGGCATGGCGGCGCAGGAAGGCGAAGCGGGCATCGCGCGCCGCCTGCTTCAGCGCCTCGGCGGCCATGGCAGTGGCCGGATCGCGCCTAGGCTTGGCCGGCAGGCGCGCCAGCCGATCCTTGGCGTCGCGCCAGTACGCCGAGAAGGCGGCCGCATCGGCCGCGAAGTCGCCGCTTGCGACCGGCGCCGATACCACCGACTCCATACGCGATCCCTGCCTGAAACGTTGGAGCGGGCGACGGGATTTGAACCCGCGACCTACGGCTTGGGAAGCCGACGCTCTACCCCTGAGCTACACCCGCGCTTCCGGTCTTCTAGCTCATTTCACCGGGCCGTAGAAGATGATCCAGATGGCGAAATCGTCGGTGAAGTCCTCGAAGCCGTGTTCGGCATGCGCCGCGGCAAAGCACATGTCGCCCGGTCCGACCGCCGTCAGCGTCCCGTCGATGCGATAGAAGCCGGAGCCTGCCGCGACGATGTAGACTTCGTCGCGCTGGTGCGGCTTCTGCGGTCCGTTGGTCGGCCGCGGCGTGAAGCGAATTTCCATGTCCCCGTCGATGAAAGCCTCGGCGGAGCGGCCGGGCTGCCACGGCAAGCTGCGTGCAGCGGCCAGCGAAATAGGAGCAGGGGTGCGGTCCATGGCGACCTCAACATTGCCTTTGGCTGTGCGATAGTAGCGTATGCTTGACGAAATCCTCACCCCCGAAGAACGCGCCGTCGTGGCGCGCGCTCGCGCGTTCGCCGAACGGCATGTCGCGCCCGACGCCGCACGCTGGGAATGGGAGCGCCGCTATCCGCTGGAGACCATCGAGGCGGCGTGCGCGGCGAACCTGCACACCATCGAACTCGCCAGGCAGCACGGTGGGCAGGGGCTCAGCTTCTCCTGCAAGCTGCGGGCTTTCGAGGAGATCGCCCGGCACGACTTCGCCTTTGCGTTCGCGCTGATCAACCATCACAACGCGATCGCCCGCTTTGCCCGCGATGGCCAGCCCGGCCACGTCGCGCGCCTGCTGCCGCGCATGATCGCGGGCGAGGTGATCGGCTGTGCGGGTCTCAGCGAACCCGGTGTGGGCAGCGACTTCGGCAGCCTGGAAATGTCGGCGGTGCGCGTCGATGGCGGCTGGAAGCTCAATGGCGCCAAGGCCTGGATCACCAACGCCGCCGTGGCCGGCCTCTCGGTGGTCTTTGCCCAGACCGACAAGGCGCAGGGCTATCGCGGCATCGCCTGCTTTGCCGTCGAAGCCGACCGTCCGGGCTTTCAACGCGACAAGCCGTTCGCGCTGCATGGCGGGCATGCGATCGGCGTCGGCGGCTTTCACTTGGTCGACTACGTCGCGCCGAACGAGGCAGTCCTGCATCCACCCGGCCGCGCCTTCAAGGCCGCACTGGCCGGCATCAACGGCGCGCGTGCCTATGTCGCCGCGATGTGTTGCGGCATGCTGCAGGCTTCGCTCGAGACCGCGGTGCGCTACACCCAGGCGCGCCGGACCTTCGGTCGGCCGGTGATCGACCATCAGGGCGTGCGCTGGAAGCTGGTCGACGCCGCGACCGATCTCGAGGCGGCGCGGCTGCTCACCTATCGCGCGGCGCGCCTGATCGACGAAGGCGCCGATGCCGTGCTGCCGGCAGCCCACGCCAAGAAGTTCGCGACCGAGATGGCGGTCCGCCGCATCGCCGACTGCATCCAGGCGATGGGCGCCAACGGCTTGCGCGCCGAGTACCCGCTGGCGCGCCATCTCGCCTGCGCCAAGATCGCGGCCTATACCGACGGCTCGATCGAGATGATGAACGAGCGCATCGGCGTTGCCCTCCCGCAAGTTTTCGGCGCGCAGGGCCTCGCATGATCGTCTCGACCGTCGAGATGCATACCGGCGGCGAGCCGACGCGCATCATCGTCGACGGCTGGCCGCGGCTGTCGGGCAAGACGCTGCTCGACAAGCGGCGCGAGGCCCGCGAGGGGTTCGATCACCTGCGCCGCGGCCTGATGCTGGAGCCGCGCGGTCACGACGGCATGTACGGCGCACTGCTGGTCAAGCCCGACCATCCCGAGGCCGATCTCGCCGTGCTATTCATGCACAACGAGGGCTACTCGACGATGTGTGGCCACGCCACCATCGCGCTGGCACGATGGGCGGTCGACAGCGGCCGCGTGGCCAAGCGCGAGCCTGAAACGATCGTGCGTCTGCAATGTCCCTGCGGGTTGGTGAGGTGCCGAGTGGCGGCCGACGGCATGGTGCGCTTCGAGAGCGTGCCGGCGTTCGCCTATGCGCTGGACCGCGTCGCACCGACCGCCACCTGGGGGCCGGTCACGGTCGACATCGCCTATGGCGGCGCCT
>VGCQ01000073.1 GCA_016870055.1 Alphaproteobacteria bacterium
ATCGACGCCCTGCCGCGCAATCCCACGGGCAAGATCCTGAAGCGCGAGCTGCGCAAGCCGTACTGGGGCGACAAGCAACGCCAGGTCAACTGACGGACGCGAGCCTGTGGTCGACGCAGGTCCGGCCACGCTCGCCAGGCGGCAATCGGCTCTCGTCATCATGCAGCGGCGGCGCTAGAACCGTCGCAACCACCGCCTTGCCATCGACCAATGTCCGAATTGCCCGACAATCTCACGCCCGTCCGCGCCGCCCACGTCTTCGACGAGGCACGCTTGGCCGACTACCTCAAAGCCAACATCGAGGGCTTCGGCGGCGCCATGCGCGTGCTGCAGTTCGAGGGTGGGCAGAGCAATCCGACCTTCCACATCACCGACGGCACCGGCCGTATGTTCGTGCTGCGCAAGAAGCCGCCGGGCAAGCTCCTGCCCTCGGCCCACCAGGTCGACCGCGAGTACCGCGTGATCAAGGCGCTGTCGGACCACACCGACGTGCCGGTGCCGAAACCCTACGTGCTGTGCCAGGACGATTCGGTGATCGGCACCACCTTCTATGTCATGCAGTTCCTGCCCGGCCGCATCTTCGCCGATCCCAAGATGCCGGGCGTGGCGCCCGGCGATCGCGCCAAGATCTTCGATTCGATGAACGACGTACTGGCGCGCATCCACAACGTCGACTACCGCGCCGTCGGTCTCGGCGACTACGGCCGCGAGGGCCAGTACATCCAGCGCCAGATCGCGCGCTGGTCGAGCCAATACGACCTCGCCCGGACCGAGCACATCGAGGCGATGGAGAGCCTGAAGCAGTGGCTGCCGGCCAACATCCCGCCGGGCGACGAGACGCGCATCAACCACGGCGACTATCGGCTGGGCAACACGATCGTCCATCCGACCGAGCCGCGCATCATCGCCGTGCTCGATTGGGAGCTGAGCACGCTCGGCCATCCGCTGGCCGACCTCGCCTACAATTGCATGATGTACCATTTCGGCGAGGGCTTCGGCGCTTCCGGTGGCTATGCCGGCGTCGATCTCGCGGCGTTCGGCATCCCGACCGAGGCCGAGTACCTCGCCGCCTACGCCCGCCGCACCGGCCGAAAAGAGGTGCCGGCCTGGAACTTCTATCTTGCCTTCTCGCTGTTCCGACTGGCTGCCATCGTGCAGGGCGTCTACAAGCGCGGCCTCGACGGCAATGCCTCGTCGGAAACCGCGACCAAGTACGGCAATCGCGCGACGGCCATGGCGGATCTCGCCTGGTCGATGGTCGGGAAGACGGCCTGAACGCAGCGCGGTTCTCGCGAACCGCGTCCTCTCATTCGTCGGTGTAGGGCACCATCGAGGCGTCGTCGCCGCGCGGGCAGTTCTCGCTGTCGATCACCGCATTGGCCGGATTGCGGAAGCGCTCGATGTCATAGGGCGCGGTCTCGCTGGGCGGCCGCGGCGGCGGCGTGCGCAGCGTCCACGTCACCAGCCGCTTGATGACGCTGCCCAGCGCCTGGTCGAAGGCCTCGACGACCTTCGGAATCTTGTCGGAGCGGGCGCGCACGCAGCGCTCGAAGGAGGCGACGCCGATGATCTGCCGGTCGGGCATACGTACCAGCTTGGCAATGATGCGCACGCGCACGATCGGCGGCTGGCCGTAGTAGTACAGCGCCTCGAAGTTGCGCAGGTCGGGCTGCAGGACGTAGTTGGACCGCAGCGCGATCGACTCGCGGCTTACCGCGACGATCTTGCGGGTGTTCTCGAACGAATCGACGATCCGCGTCTGCACCATGAGCGGCGCTCGATCGGTCCACGCCGCCTTGGCGTAGTAGTCGGTCGAGGTCGGCGTCATGGCGATGGCGATGCGGCCGGTGTTGAGGTTGGCCGCCGCCGCCGGCACCTCGACCGCGAGCTGCCAGTAGACCGCCGGCAGGTCGGGATCGAAGGTGCTTTTGGGCATCACCGTATAGAGATCCTGCGGCTCGGTCGCCGCGTCGATGAGCTGGCAGCTTGTCAGGAGAGCGGCGGCCGCCACAGCGGCGGCCAGGCGGGCGATCATTTCGGCGTGTATCCCTGCTTGCCGCTGAATACGAACCCCGCTGGATCGCGCTCGAGTCGAGTGGCAATGACGTTCAAGTTCGCGGTGAGCTGGCGCAGCTCGCGGATGGTGAGCGAAAGCTCGGTCAGGCCGGATTCGGTGAAACTCTTGACCGGCCCCTTGCTCTCGCCGATCAGCTTGTTGAGCTGGCCAGCGGCGTTGTCGATGTTGTGCAGCGCGGTGCGCGCCTCGACCAGGGTCTTGCGCAGTTCGCCCGGCTCGCGGCCAGCCAGCGCCTTGCGCGCCTCGGCGTCCTGCGGTCCCAGTTCCAGGGCGATCAGGTTGAGCGAGTCGGCGAGCCCGTTCACCTTGTCGAAGGTCTTGCGGAACTCCGCGATCGCTCCAGGCAGCTCGGCCAGCGTCTTCTGGATGGCGCCGTCCTGCCGGGCGATCGCCGTCGTGGTGGCCGACAGGTTGCGCAGCGTATCGCTCACTGCGCCGATATTCTCGGGGCTGAGCAGTTCGTTCAGGCGATCGACGGTGACGCTGGCCTTGGTCAGAACCTCCTGCGCCGAGGTCGAGGTCGCCTGCAGAAAGGACGCGCCCTCGCGGATTTCCGGATAGGGCTTTTCGCCGAGGCTCTTCTTGGGCTTGATCTGATCGACGTCGAGGCGTCCGACGATCTGGATGAACGGCGCCCCGGCAATGAACGGCTTCTCGAACACCGCATAGGAGCGTTCGCGGATGTCGATGTTCCAGTCGACCGCGACCGTGACCTCGATCTTCTCGTTCCGCCGTTCGCGGCCGGTCGAGCGCTGCGTCTCCACGCGCGAGGTGAGTTGGATGCCGGCCACCCGTCCGACGCGCAGGCCGCGGTAGAATACCGGTGAGTCGACGGTCAGTCCCTGCACGTCGCCCGAGAAGAGAATGCTGTAATAGGCATAGGCCGTGCGGTCGCCCGCTCGCAGTTTCCAGACGACGAATCCGGCGACGGCGGCAATGAACAGGATCATTGCGACGCCGACCAGCACGTAAGGCGATCTTCTTTCCATCGGACGCCGTCTACTCCTACCGGGCCGCCGCCCGCCCGCGCGGTCCGTGGAAGTACTCGCGGACCCAAGGGTGATCGTAAGCCAACAACTCCTCTATGGTACCTACCACGACGCGCTTGTCGAGTAACACCGCGATGCGGTCGCAGATGGCATAGAGGCTGTCCAAATCGTGCGTCACCATCAGGACGGTGAGGCCCAGACTGCGGCTCAGGCCCTTGACCAGCTCGTCATAGTGCGCCGCGCCGATCGGATCGAGGCCGGCCGTCGGCTCGTCGAGAAACAGCAGCTCGGGGTCGAGCGCCAGCGCACGCGCCAGGCTGGCGCGCTTGCGCATGCCGCCTGACAGCTCAGACGGCTTCTTGTCGCCGGTGTCCGGCGGCAGACCGACCATCGCCACTTTCAGCGCGGCGATCTCGCGCATGGTCTGCTCGTCGAGCCCGGCATGCTCGCGAATGGGCACGATGATGTTTTCCGTGACACTGAGTGAGGAGAACAGCGCGCCGTCCTGGAACTGCACGCCGGTGCGCGCCTGCATGGCCCGTTCGGTGCCGCCGTGCAGCGTGGCGGTATCGACGCCCAGCATCTCGATGGTGCCGCGGCTGTGGCCGTTCAGCCCGATGATGGTGCGCAGCAGCACCGACTTGCCGGTCCCCGAACCGCCGACCAGTCCGACGATCTCGCCGCGGAAGACGTCGAAATCGAGCTTGTCGTGGATGATCTTGTCGTCGAACTGGGTGCGAACGTCGCGCAGCCGCAGCACGACCGTGCGGCCGTCGCGATGGTCGACGAGCTGTCCGCCTTCGATCAGCGTCGGCCTCTCGGCGACGGTCGCCAGGTCGGCCATCACACGCCCGCCAGCAAGAACACGATCGAGAAGATGGCGTCGAGCACGATCACGCAGAAGATCGACTCGACCACCGACTTGGTGGTGAGCTGGCCGACGCTCTCGGCGCTGCCGCGCACCTGCAAGCCCTCGAAGCAGCCGATGGCGGCGATCACCGCGCCGAACACCGGCGCCTTGATCATGCCGACATAGAAGTTCCACGGCCCGACCGTGTCGCGCAGGCGGTCGAAGAACTGCGCGAAGGTGAAGTCGAGATAGACGCTGCAGGCGACGGCGCCACCCAACAGGCCGGTCATGTTGCCCCAGAAGGCGAGCAGCGGCATCGAGATCACCAGAGCCGTGATTCGCGGCATGACCAGCCATTCGATCGGATTGAGGCCGATCGTGCGCATGGCGTCGACCTCCTGGTTGACCTGCATGGTGCCGATCTGGGCGGTGAAGGCGCTGCCCGATCGGCCGGCCACGATGATGGCGGTGAGCAGCACGCCGAGTTCGCGGAACATGCCGATGCCGACCGCCTCGACAGAGAAGGTCTCGGCGCCGAACTGCTTGAGCTGCTGCACGCCCTGATAGGCGATCACCACGCCGATCAAGAAGCACAGCACACCTACGATGACCAGCGCGCGGATCCACACCTCGTACATCTGGCGGACGACGGAGCCGAAGCGGAAGCGGCGCGGGCTGAGGCACGCCTCGATGAAGGTGACCAGGATCTCGCCGAAGAAGGCGCTGAGGTTGAGAACCTGTTGATAGAAATGCAGCGTGTTGCGGCCGATCTCCTCCAGCCAGTGGGCCAGCCAGTTGGGATGGCGCTCCGGCGGCGTCGCGCCCATGTTCTTCTGCACCACGGCGAAGAGGTCGGCGTGGGCTTTGTCGGCGGTCTCGACCTCCGATCCGGGCCCGCCCGCCAACGCCAGGATCTCCATGGCGCCGGCGGTATCGAGTCGCTCGATCGCCTTGGCGTCGACGATGCGGCCGGCTTTGGCGGTGCCCGCCGCGCGCAGCGCCTTCTCGGCGGTCTGGCGGATACCGCGCAGGGTGAACACCGTCCACGCGCCGCCGACCTCGACCACGGGCTTTCCGGCCCGCATCGTGTAGCGAATGGTGGGAAGGGCGTCGGCCATCGGCGACGATTAGTCATGGCACTCGTTCGCCCTGTCAATCGCCGCGCCAATTGCCTGCCCTGGTTCGCGCTGGCACGATCCGGGCGGGAGGATGCGATGGGCAGGTGGCCGAAGCTGGACAAGATCGAGATGGTCGACGGCCCGCTCGACAAGAAGGACTACGACACACGGCTCGCCGAGTTGCAGCATCGCCTGCTCGACCTGCAAACCCACCATCTGCGCAACGGCGGGCGGGTGATCATCGGCATCGACGGCTGGGACGCCGCCGGCAAGGGCGGGCTGATCGAGCGCCTGGTCGAGGGCCTCGAGCCCAAATCGACGCACGTCTGGCGCATCAGCGCGCCGACCCGCGAGGAGCAGGGCCGGCACTATCTGTGGCGCTTCTGGGAGCGGCTGCCGGCGCCGGGCAACTGGGCGATCTTCGACCGCACCTGGTACGGCCGCGTGCTGGTCGAGCGCATCGAAGGTTTTTGCGACCGCGCCGCCTGGCAGCGCGCCTACCGCGAGATCAACGAGTTCGAGCGCCAGCTCGCCGACGACGGCGTGCATGTCGTCAAGCTCCTGATGCATGTCAGCGCCAAGGAGCAGAAGAAACGCATGATCGATCGGCTGGAAGACCCGCACAAACACTACAAGGTCGGTCTGGAGGACTTCCACAACATCGCCAAGCGCCGGGACTATATCGAAGCCTACGATGACATGCTGGAGCGCACCGACACCGAGCACGCGCCCTGGCACGTGATCGCCACCGACAGCAAGCAGCACGCGCGGCTGGCCGGGCTGCAGATCGTCGCCGATCAAGTCGGCAAGGGCGTCGAGCTGTTCGAGCCGGGTCTCGATCCTCGGGTCGTCGAAGCGGCGTTCGAGCTGTGGGGCTGGAAGCCCGGCAACAACAAGAACGGCAAGAACCACGGCCACCGCAAGTGACCGGGCGGATCTTTGCCGGCTGGTGGGTCGTCGCCGGCGCTTTCCTGTGCATGATGACGGGCTACGCCGTCGCCTACTCCTTCGCCGCGTTTTTCGGCACGCTGGAAGCCGAGTTCGGCGCCCGTCGCGGCGAGACCTCGCTCGTTTTCTCGATCTCGGCCTTTCTCTACTTCCTGCTCGGCTTCCCGGCAGGCCTGATCGCCGACCGCATCGGCCCGCGCCCGGTGGTGATCGGCGGCTTGCTGCTGATCGCCGCTGGGCTGGTCGCGGCATCGCAGGCGCAAAGCCTGTGGCAGATCTACGCCGGCTACGGGCTGGGCGTCGGCGTGGGCATCGGCCTTTCCTATGTGCCGAGCGTGGCCGCCGTGCAGCGCTGGTTCGTGCGCCTGCGCGGCGCTGCCAGCGGCGTCGCCATCGCCGGCATCGGCGTCGGCACGCTGATCGGCGCACCGCTGGCGCACCTGTTGATCGCCACGCTGGGCTGGCGGCAATCCTACCTGGCGCTCGCCGCCTTCGCCGTCGTGGGCGCCGTCATGGCTGGGGCGCTGATCCGACCTGCCCCCGAGCGCTATGGCCTCACCCCGGACGGCGATCCGCCGCCGCCATCGGGCGCGCTCGCCGTGCCCGCCGGTCTGGCGCTGGGCGAGGCGGTGCGGTCCGGCCCTTTTTGGGCGATTTATATCGGCGCCCTGCTGCTGTCGTTCGGCCTGTTCGTGCCGTTCGTCCATCTCGCGCCCTATGCCGTCGATGTCGGCCTGGGCGAGGCATTCGGCGTGCTGCTCATCGTGCTGCTGGGCGTGGGCAGCACGGTCGGTCGCTTCCTGTTCGCGAGCCTCACCGGCCGGCTCGGCCGGCGCCTGTCCTTCGCCGCGATGTACCTCGGCGCCGCGGTCATGCTGGCGCTGTGGACGCAGTCGACCAGCGCACCCGCCCTGGCGATGTTCGCTCTGCTGTTCGGCGCCTTCTATGGCGGCTTCGTTGCCATCGCGCCCTCGCTCGCCGCCGACTATTTCGGCGGCCGGGCGCTGGGCTCGATCATCGGCGCGCTCTATAGCGGGGTGGCGTTCGGCGCCTTGCTCGGGGCGCCGGCAGCGGGCTTCGCCTACGACTTCTTCGGCTCCTACGGCGGCGCCATCCTGGCCGGCGCGGCGCTTTGCCTGATCTCCTTCGTCCTTACGCTGGCGATGCCGGAACCGGCGCGCTGGCTGGCGGAGCGTGAACGCGCGCGGTGACGCCGCTTCCCAGGTTCTGCGCGATCCACGGCAGGGCCTCGCGCATCGCTTCCTCGAAGCGCCATGGCGGATTGACCACCGCCAGCGCGCAGGCGCTGAGCTTGCCCGTGTCGTTCGCCGGCAGCGCCAGCTGCAGCGTGAGCGGCCGGAACGCCGCCATGGCCCGCGCGAAGGCCTCGCCTTGCGCGTCCTTGATCGGATACCAGACTGCGTAGCAGCCGGTCGCGAAACGCCGCACGCCCTGGCGCAAGGCACGCAAGACGCGCTCGAATTCGTCGGCCGCCTCGAACGGCGGATCGATCAGCATCAGGCCGCGTCGCTCCGGCGGCGGCAGCAGCGCCTTCAGCGTCTTGTAGCCGTCGGCTTGGCGCACCTCGACGGCGCGGTCGCCCGCGAACTCGCGCTTCAGCGCCAGCGCCTCGTCGGCGTGAAGCTCGCAAGCCACGAAGCGGTCGCCCGGCCGCAGCGCCGCCCTGACGAAGCGCGGTGATCCGGGATAGTGCCGCCACGCGCCGCCGGAAGATCCGAACTTGCGATCGTAGGCGGCGACAGCGGCCAGATAGTGGGCGACCGGCGCCGGCATGCCGGCTCGCGGCGCGGCGGCCAGCCGCACGATTCCGGTCTCGGCCTCAGCCGTGCGCCGCGCTTGCTCGCCACCGAGATCGTAGCCGCCTGCGCCGGCATGGGTGTCGAGCACGAACAGTTTCTTGTCCTTGGCGGTCAACAGCCGCAGCAGCTCGCCGAGTGCCGTATGCTTCAAGACATCGGCGAAGTTGCCGGCGTGATAGCCGTGGCGGTAGTTCATGTCTCGCCTATAGCATCCGGGGCGCCGTCTGTGCTTCAACGGTGATCGGAAGGGGGACCGTCATGGCCACGTACGAACTGCAATCGTCGCCCGCGACCTGCCACTGGGGCTACTTCGACAGTCAGCTCAAGCCGGCGTTGCGCATCAAGTCGGGCGACATCGCCACCATCCACTGCGTGTCGGGCTCGGCCGAGATCCTGCCCGGCGAGCCGTTCAATGTCCTGCCCGAGCACCGCGAGATCCTGGCCCAGCTCAAGCCGCATCTCGGTCGTCACATCCTGACCGGCCCGGTCCATGTCGAGGGCGCCGAGCGCGGCGACGTGCTGGCGGTCGAGGTTCTGGACATCAAGTTCCGCACCAACTGGGGTTGGAACGCCCAACGGCCGCTCGCCGGCACGCTGCCCGAGGATTTCCCCTTCTATCGCCTGACCCACATCCCGATCGATTCCAACCGCGGCGTCTGCACCATGCCGTGGGGCACCGAGATCGAGCTGAAACCCTTCTTCGGCATCATGGGTGTGGCACCGCCGCCGGAATGGGGCCAGTGCAGCTCGATCGAGCCGCGCGCCTTCGGCGGCAACATCGACAACAAGCACTTCCAGGTCGGCACCACGGTCTACCTGCCAGTGTTCGCCGAGGGCGGCTTGTTCTCGACCGGCGACGGGCACGGCGTGCAGGGCGACGGCGAGGTCAACCTGACGGCGCTCGAGACCTCGCTGTCGGGCACCTTCCGCTTCACCGTGCGCAAGGACATGAAGCTCGTCAATCCGCGCGCCGAGACCGCCACTCATTGGATCACCCACGGCTTCGATCAGGACCTCGACGACGCCGCCAAGGAGGCGCTGCGCGACATGATCCGGCTGATCAGCGCCAAGACCGGGCTGTCGGCCGCCGACGCCTACATGCTGTGCAGCCTGCAGGCCGACCTGCATGTCACGCAGACGGTCGACGGCAACAAAGGCATCCATTGCATGATCGCCAAGAAAGTGATCGGCGGGTGAGCGCCGCGGCGCACGACCTGGTCAGCGCAACGCTGATGCGCACCGGCGAGCCGACGGCGAGCCTCGCCTATGCTGGTCGCTATGCCGTGCGCGACGGTGCCGTCCATCATTCGATCGAGATCGCCAGCGACCCGACCTTGGTCGGCATCACGACCAAGCGCGACATCGACCTTTCGGGCGATCGCCTCGTGCTTTCCGGACCCGACTTCCGTGCCGGCACCGGCCGCAGCCAGCGCATCGCTTGGCGGCGCGCCGAGCCCAACCTGCAGGTGACACCATGAGCCCCTCGACCCTTCTCGGCGAGGCCGCCGCCCGCCACGATCCGTCCGACTGGTCGCGCCACGCCCTCGATCTGATCCAGAACGACCTGCGGCGCTCGGCCGACACGCACCTGCTGCGGCTCGACGTGCCGGCGCTGTCCGGCATCGACGTCTACCTCAAGGACGAATCGACCCATCCGACGGGCAGCCTGAAACATCGCTTGGCGCGCTCGCTGTTCCTGTACGGCATCTGCAACGGCCGCATCCGCCACGACACGCCGATCGTCGAGGCGTCGTCCGGCTCGACGGCGATCTCCGAAGCCTATTTCGCCCGCCTGCTCGGCCTCTCCTTCCACGCCGTGATGTCGGCCAGCACGTCGAAGGAGAAGATCCGCGAGATCGAGCGCCAGCGCGGCGTTTGTCATCTGATCGCCGACGGCAAAGGCATCTATGCCGCCGCCGAGGCGCTCGCGACCGAGCTTGGCGGCGTCTACCTCGACCAGTTCACCTACGCCGAGCGGGCCACCGATTGGCGCGGCAACAACAACATCGCCGAATCGATCTTCGAGCAGATGAGCCGCGAGTACCATCCGGTGCCCACCTGGATCGTCATGAGCGCCGGCACCGGCGGCACGACGGCTACGCTCGGCCGCTACATCCGCTACAAGCGCTTCACGACGCGGTTGTGCGTGGCCGATCCGGAGCACTCGGCCTTCTTCGAGGCCTATGCCGCCGCCAACCCGCAGGCGACCAGCGACAAGCCGTCGCGCATCGAAGGTATCGGCCGGCCGCGCGTCGAGCCGTCCTTCATGCCCAAGGTCATCGACCGCATGATGCGCGTACCCGATGCCGCCTCGCTGGCCGCCATGCGCGTGCTGTCGGAGCGGCTGGGCCGCCGCGTCGGCGGCTCGACCGGCACCAATTTCTTCGCGCTCTGCGTGCTCGCCGCACGCATGAAGGCCGAGGGCAGCGTCGGCTCGCTGGTCACCCTGATCTGCGACGGCGGCGAACGTTACGGCCACACTTACTACGACGACGCCTGGATCGAGGCCCAAGGCCTCGACCTCGCGCCACACGCGCGCGCCCTCGAAGCCTTCCTCGACGGCGCCGCGGCTGCGCCCGACGCCGGATAGGTCGGCGCCGGCGGTTCAAACTCTAACCGCGCTTCAAGGCAACCACGTTCCTCCCGTCCGGCCCGACGCGCCGGCCTTTGAGTTCGTCGCGACCGGCAACGCGCAGCTCGTAGCTGTAGGCGCGATCGGGCGTCTGCAGGACCAGGGCGCCGCCCGCGATCTTGCCCGGCCAGTCGACGACGCCGGGCTTGATGTCGTAGTTCAGCCCGAGATGGAGCTTCACCTTGTCACCCCAGACGTACTTCGCTGCCACGGTGCCGTCGGGATTGACCTGCTCGACGATCAGCCCGACGCAGAACCGGCCGTCGTAGACCTCGACCACGGAACCCGCATCGCCGACCCAGACGCCGGAGAACGCGCGCAGTGCAGCCGGTACATCCGGCCCGGGCGGCTGCACCGTGTAGTCGACCTTCTGGCCGCAGATCGTGGCGGTCTTGGCGGGCGTCTCGCCCGCGGCGGCAATCAACAGTCCGGCTGCCAGGCCGGCGGCAAGGCCATGCTTCATCAAGGTCGGTTCCTCCTCGCATCGCGTGTTCACGGCCGCTGCGCTGCTCGCATGGCCTGTTGTGCGATACGAGTGGGATTGCGGCGACAAGGTGGCGCGGACCGTCGGCCATGCCGCTCCGGCAGAGATTTCCGTGAGCAGGCCGTCCGCCGATGGCACAATCGGTGCGACAAGCGAGCGAAATATGAATCTGCGCGGCTTCTTTCCTGTCGTTCTGCTTCTATTGGGCAGCCTGGTAGCGCCGGCTGGCGCCGCCGACCAGCTGGTCACGTCGGCCAAGACCGCTGGCGGCGAGACCATCCCCTACATGCTGACCAGCAAGCAGGGCACGCCAGCCTACGCCGTGATCCTGATGCCCGGCGGCAAGGGCATCCTGGCGCCGCGCATGGACGGCAACCGGCTGGTCTTTTCGGCCGGCGGCAATTTCTTGATCCGCTCGCGCGAGCTGTTCGCCGATGGCCGCTTCGTCGCCGCCTCGACCGACGCCACCTCGAGCCCCGACCGCATCATGGCAGTCGCCCGCGACTTGCATGCGCGCTACGGAGCGATCCAGATCTACGTTGCCGGCACCAGCCGCAGCACCGAAGCCACGATGTCTCTCGCCAAGTCGCTCGATGGCCAGGTCGCGGGCTTCGTCCACACCTCGTCGATGAACGCCATCTCCGGCTTCGACCCGCGCGGCGCCAAAAGCCGCAACCTCATCGTCCTGCACACCAAGGACGTCTGCCGGGTGACCAACCCGTTCCACAGCATGGCATCGCACCGCCAATACGGCACCGAGCTGATCGAGATGAGTGGCGGCCAGTCGACCGGCGCGGAGTGCGAGGCCTTCTCCCATCACGGCTACAATGGCATCGAGGCCGAGACGGTCGACCGCATCAAGACCTGGATCGCGCAGCGGTAGAACATTATGAGTTCAGCTGGAATCAGCTGAACTCATAATGCCTGCTGCAACACGCAACACCGCTGCGCGCGAATGAGATGAAGTGGAACCGCAAGCGGTTCCACTTCATCTCATTCCGCTCTAGTGTCCTGGTTCAGAAGTTCGCTGAACCAAGACGAGCCTAGGAACTTGAGTCGCCTCAGCGCCTGGGCAAGTCTAGCGGCTACTGAAATCCGACTCGTCGTCCTGAGCGGAGCGAAGGACCTCATGACGTTTCAACGACTGTGCCTACAACAACTGCAATGAGATCCTTCGCTTCGCTCAGGATGACGGCGTAGCAGCCCTCTAATCCAACGAACTTCAGAGTCGGGACACTAGTTCCGATTGGGCGCGCGCGACTCCGATCGCGCGTCATTGCCAACCGCAAAGAGCCGCGCCACGGCACTGGGGCGTTCCGGCCGGGAATTCTCAGGGCGCCGGCTCGACCGTGAGTTCGGTACCGTTGACTGCCGTCACGCGCACCTTGGCGCCGGCCACCATGTCGGGGCCGGTGATGCTCCAACTGCCGTCGCCCAACTTGACGCGGCCGCGGCCGTTCAGGATCGGCGCGTCGAGCACGATGGTACGGCCGACCAGCGCCGCGCCGCGGGCGTTGAGTGTCGCGTCGCCAGGACGATCTCGTTGAAGGCGCTTCAGGGTCGGCCGCAGCACGACCGCCGAGGCGACGGACACCAGCGCGAACATGAAGAGCTGAAGCTCGAGCGACAGGTCCGGTGCCGCCAGCAGGAAGGCGCCGGAAGCCGCTGCGCCAATGGCAAGGAACAGGAAAACGACACCGGGCAGCACCATCTCCAGCACCAGCAGCACGGCAGCGAATGCCCACCAGTACCAGAAGATGATCTTGAAGCTCATGGTCAGGCCGGCCCTTCTCAGCTGCTGCTCGGCACCGAGCCGCGCGGCCGCCCCGGCTCGGCGGCGACGCCACGCGCCATCGCCTCCTTGGCCAGCTCGCCGATACCGGCGATCGAGGCCATGATGCCCGCCGCTTCGACCGGCAGGAAGAACACCTTGGCGTTGCTCGACGAGCCCATGCGCTGCAACGCCTCGACGTACTTGGTGCCGAGGAAGTAGTTGGTTGCCTGCACGCCGTTGCCGGCGATGGCCGCCGCCACCATGTTCGTCGCCTTGGCTTCGGCCTCGGCCAGGCGCTCGCGCGCCTCGGCCTCGCGGAACGCCGCCTCGCGCTTGCCCTCGGCGATCAGAACGGCCGACTTCTTGTCGCCTTCGGCACGCTGGATCGACGCTTCGCGCACGCCTTCGGCCTCGAGAATGGTGGCGCGCTTCTCGCGCTCGGCCTTCATCTGGCGAGCCATCGCCGACACCAGGTCTTCGGGCGGCGCGATGTCCTTCAGCTCGACACGCAGCACCTTGACGCCCCACGGGTTGGTCGCCTGGTCGATGACGGCAAGCAGCGTGTCGTTGATCTCGTTGCGCTTGGACAGCACCTCGTCGAGCGCCATGTTGCCCATGACGCTGCGGATGTTGGTCAATGCCAGGTTGGTCATGGCGAGGTGCAGGTTCTGCACCTCGTAGGCGGCGCGTGCCGCATCGATCACCTGATAGAAGGCGACGGCATCGACCTGCACGGTGGCGTTGTCCTTGGTGATGACCTTCTGCGCCGGGATGTCGAGCACGTTCTCCTGCATGTTCATCTTGCGACCGATCGTGTCGATGAACGGCACGATGAGATGCAGGCCGGGCGACAGGCTGCGCGTGTAGCGGCCGAAACGCTCGACCGTCCAGTTGCTGCCTTGCGGCACGGTCTTGACGCCCGCGAACACCAGCACCAGCGCCACGACCACGAACGCCAGCACGAAGATCAGAGCACCCGACATCAGCGCGCCTCCCGAGGCTAGGCGACAACCCTAGCGCATGCCGGGGCGGCGCTCCATTGCTCTAGCTGGCGGCAGCGGCGAATTCAGGCGCGGAAGCAGAGCGCTGGTCGGTTGCCAGCCAACGGTCGAGAAAGCCGTCGATCCAACGATCGACCGGCGGATCGTAGAGTGCATGCATGGACAAATGCACGCCCCGCTGCTGAGCGCCGGGCAGCTTCAGGCGCTCGGCGGCACTCAGAGTCCAGGCTTCCTTCATCTCGAGTGTCACTTCGGGGTGGAACTGGAAGCCGAAGGCATTGGCCCCGCAACGAAAGCCCTGGACAGGATAGGTATCGTTGGTCGCCAGCAGTTCGCAGCAGTCGGCGATGCGCATGCCCTCGCGATGCCACTGGTAGACCTTCATCGGCGCGTCGAGCCAGGCTCGCCCCGCCGCGGTCGGCCGGACGTCGACATAGCCGATCTCGATCTTGCCGTCCGGATGCGGGCCGACCTCGCCGCCCGCGGCGCGAGTCAGGAGCTGGGCGCCCAGGCAAAGTCCGAGGAAGGGCACGCCTGCCTCGACCACCTTGGGAATCCATTCCAGCTCGCACTTGATGCCGGCCAGCGAGCTGCAATCGTTGGCCGACATCGGGCCGCCGAAGATCACCACGCCGGCATAGTCCGACATGTCCTGCGGCAGGTCGCAGCCGAGGTTGGGGCAGAGACGGTGAAGCGTATAGCCGCGCTTCTCGAGGAGGGCGCCGCCTCGGCCGGGTCGCGAATGTTCCCGGTGGACGACGATGGCGATCTTGCTTCGGTCTGTCTTTTTGGGCTTTTCAGCCGGTACTGTCATCGAATCGCAGGATACTGTGGGCCTGCGAATCCGACAAGACGAACCAAGCACGGAGAGACGAAATGGCGCGCCGGCTCGACTTCTACTTCGACTGCTCCAGCCCGTGGACCTATCTCGCCTTTCACGCCGTGCAGCCGCTGGTCGCCGAACTCGGAGCCGACATCGTCTGGAAGCCCATACTGGTGGGCGGCGTGTTCAACGCCGTCAACCGCACGGTCTACGACAACCGCGCCGCTCCCAACTCGCTGAAGGCGGCCTACATGCTGAAAGATCTCGCCGATTGGGCGCGGTTGTACGACTTGAAGATCGTCTTTCCGCCCAAGGTTTTCCCGGTCAACAGCGTGAAATGCATGCGCGGCGCCTGCCATG
>VGCQ01000074.1 GCA_016870055.1 Alphaproteobacteria bacterium
GGTTGGCCGAGCGCGCCGACGTGTTGGCCGCCGCGTTGAGCCACGGCGAGCAGCGCCAGCTCGAGATCGCCATGGCGCTGGCCGGCGATCCCAGCCTGCTGCTGCTCGACGAACCGATGGCCGGCATGGGCGCCGAGGAGTCGCAGCGCATGATCGGCTTCTTGCGCGAGCTCAAAGGCAAGCGCGCCATGCTGCTGATCGAGCACGACATGGACGCCGTCTTCCAGCTCGCCGACCGCATCACCGTCCTGGTCTATGGCCGCGCCATCGCCAGCGGCACGCCGGCCGAGATCCGCGCCAATGCCGACGTGCGCCAGGCCTATCTCGGCGACGAGGCCACCTGATGCTGCGCGTGCGCGATCTCGAGGTCTTCTACGGCACCAGCCAGGCGCTGTTCGGCATGGAACTCGGCGTCGATGCCGGCGAGGTCGTGACCCTGATGGGGCGCAACGGGATGGGCAAGACCACCACCGTCAGCACCATCATGGGCCTGCTGCCGGCCCGCCGCGGCAGCGTCGAGTTCGACGGCGCGCGCGTCGAGGGCCTGCCGTCGTTCCGCATCGCCCGGCTGGGCCTCGGCCTGGTCCCCGAGGGCCGCCAGATCTTCCCCAACCTGTCGGTCAGCGAGAACCTGGTGGCCGCCGCCGCCAACCGCGATCGGCGGACCGCGCCGTGGACGCTACAGCGTGTCTTCGAGTTCTTTCCGCGGTTGGCCGAGCGGCAGCGCAACATGGGCAACCAGTTGTCCGGCGGCGAGCAGCAGATGCTGGCGATCGGCCGCGCTTTGATGACCAATCCCAGGCTGCTGATCCTCGACGAGGCGACCGAGGGTCTGGCGCCACTGGTCCGTCAGGAGATCTGGGCCTGCCTCGGCCGGCTGAAGCGCGAGGGCCAGGCCATCCTGGTGATCGACAAGAACGTGGGCGCACTGATCAAGCTCGCCGACCGCCATCACATCGTCGAAAAGGGCCGCGTCGTGTGGACCGGCGATTCCACCGCCTTGGCGCGTGACAGCGAGCTGCAGCACCGCTATCTCGGCGTTTAGGATCGGCCGAGCCCGCCCGCGATCTCGGTCAGTCCCAACGCGACGGACCGCAGATCCGACCGGCCAACCGGACGCGCCGACGGCGCCGCCCGCTCGATCGCGGCCCACACCGCCGGCACGCGGCTCGATCCGCCCGTGAGAAAGATCGTGTCGATGGCCGACGGATCGAGGCCCGCCATCGCGATGCAATCGCCCGCCGCCTTGTGCAACCGCTCCATCCTGGCAGCAGTGGCGCGCTCGAAGTCGGCGCGTGTCGCCGGGGCGGCGAGGCCCGGCTCGAGAAATTCCAGCGGCAGTGCCGTTCGTTCGATAGTGCTCAATGCGATCTTGGCCTCCTCGACGGCGAACGCCAGCCGATGGCCGAGCCGTCGGCGCACCATGTCGAGCAGGCGGCGCACCTTCTCAGGTTCCTGGGCAAGCGCGGCCAGCTCGGCGAGCGCGCGCTCGTTCCTATAGGTATAGGCGAAGTTGATCGTCGCCCAAGCGGCGAGCTCGTGATAGGGCGCGCTCGGCAGCGGCAGATTCTTGTCGACGAGTGCGCTGCCGAGGCCGAGCAGCGGCATCACGGCGGCAAGACTGAGATCGCGATCGAAATCGGTGCCGCCGATACGCACCCCGACGCTCGCCAGCACGTCCTGCTTGCGATCGCCGTCCTTGCGGCGCCGCGAGCCCACGCGAACGACGGAAAAATCGCTGGTGCCGCCGCCAATGTCGGCAATGAGAGCCAGCTCCTCGCCCTCGACGGTCCGTTCGTAGTGATGGGCCGCGGCGATCGGCTCGTACACGAACACCACGTCGCGAAAGCCGACGCGATGCGCAATGTCTTCCAGCACCTGCTGGGCGCGCGCATCGGCCGCCTCGTCGTCGTCGACGAAGCGTACCGGCCGGCCATGCACCACCGACGTGATCTCCCGCCCGGCGAACGCTTCGGCCTTCTCCTTGAGATGCCGCACGAAAATCTCGACGATCGTCGCGAGCGCCACTTTGCGGCCGCCCAGGACCGTCTCCTCGTCGATCAAGGGCGAGCCCAGGATCGACTTCAGCGCGCGCATCAGCCGACCCTCGGCCTGGCCGACATAGGCCGCGATCGCCTCGTTGCCGAACAACGCCCGACCTTTGGCCTCGTCGTCGAAGAACACCGCGCTCGGGATCAGCGTCTTGTCGCCGTCGACCGGTGCCAGCACCGCCATGCCATCGCGCACAATGCCGATCGCCGAATTCGACGTCCCGAAATCCAACCCGCACGCAAACATGTCCGTCCCCTTTCAGTCGCGCCGCAGGGCGCGAAGGGGTTCTCATCTATTGCGATGCGTCGACAGTTGCCAGACTGTTTCTTTTCGCCTAGCCTGACCTCGCTAAGGGGCTGTCCTGGAATCGGGCAGCCCCTTTTTGTCGGCTTGGTCGGGCGGTCGCTGCTTGCCTTCCACAGAGCCCGCCGGAATGATGCGGTCGCTGCTTCCGGAGATCTCGATGCGCCTGCCTCTCTTCGCCGCCTTGGTGGCCTTTGCCGCGACTCCCGCCATCGGCCAGGGGCAGGTCAATGTCTACAACTGGTCCGACTACATCGCCGAGGACCAGCTCAAGGCCTTCGAGAAGGACAGCCGACTCAAGGTCAACTACACGACCTACGATTCCAACGAGATCCTCGACGCCAAGCTGCGCGCCGGCCGGTCGGGCTACGACGTCGTGGTGCCGACCGCTTCGCCGTTCTTCGTACGCCAGCTCGCCGCCGGCCTCTATCGGCCGCTCGACAAGGCGAAGCTCAAGAATCTCGAGAACCTCGATCCCGAGATCATGGCGCAGCTCGCCAAGTACGATCCAGGCAACGCCCACGCCATCCCCTGGATGTGGGGCACCACCGGCATCGGCTACAACGTCGCCGCGATCAAGAAGCGGCTGCCCGATGCGCCGGTCGATTCGCTCCGAATGGTGTTCGATCCCGCCGTGGTGTCCAAGGTCGCCGATTGCGGCGTCATGATGCTCGACAGCGCCACCGACGTCTTCCCCGCGGCGCTGAGATATCTCGGCCTCGATCCCGATTCCAAGAAGACCGAGGATCTCGCCAAGGCGGCCGACGTGGTCAAGGCGGTGCGGCCCTTCATCCGCAAGTTCCATTCCTCGGAGTACATCAACGCGCTGGCCGGCGGCGACGTCTGCCTCGCCTTCGGCTACTCCGGCGACATCTTCCAGGCGCGCGACCGCGCCGCCAAGGCCAAGGACAAGCAGGACATCGCCTACGCCATACCGCGCGAGGGCTCGCTACTCTGGATCGACGTCGCCGCCGTCCCCAAGGACGCGCCCAATCCGGACAATGCCCTGCGCTTTCTCGATTTCATGCTCGAGCCCAAGGCCGCGGCGGCGTCGAGCGAGCTCACCGGCTACGCCAACGCCAACACCGCCGCGACCGCGCTGCTGCCCAAGGACATCTCGGGCAATCCGCTGATCTATCCGCCGGCCGACGTGCGCGCCAAGCTCTACACCATCACCGCCGGCACCGCCGAGCAGACGCGCGAGCGCACCCGGCTGTGGACGGCGGTGAAGACGGGACGATGAGGTGACCGCGGCCGCGATCGTCACCCTCACGGGCCTCGCCAAGCGCTTCGGCAGCGTCACCGCCGTCGAGCGCGTCGACCTAGAGATTCGCCGCGGCGAGCTGTTCGCGCTGCTGGGCGGCTCGGGCTGCGGCAAGACCACGCTGTTGCGCATGATCGCCGGCTTCGAGACGCCCGACCAAGGCCGCATCCTGATCGACGGCCAGGACATGACCGGCGTGCCGCCGCACCGCCGGCCGGTCAACATGATGTTCCAGTCCTATGCCCTGTTCCCCCACATGGATGTCGCGGCCAATGTTGGCTACGGGCTGCGCCGCGACGGCCTGCCGGCGCCGGAGATCGCCCGCCGGGTCGGCGAAGCGCTCAAGCAGGTGCGGCTGGGCGACCTCGGCGAGCGCCGGCCGGCGCAGCTCTCGGGCGGCCAGCGCCAGCGCGTGGCGCTCGCCCGCGCCCTGGTCAAGCGGCCCAAGCTCCTGCTGCTCGACGAGCCCCTTGCGGCGCTCGACCGCAAGCTGCGCGAGGCGACCCGCTTCGAGCTGGTGCGCCTGCAGGAGGAGCTTGGTCTCACCTTCGTCATGGTGACCCACGATCAGGAGGAGGCGATGTCCATGGCGAGCCGCCTTGCCGTCATGGACAAGGGCCGCATCGAGCAGGTCGGCCCGCCGCACGAAGTCTACGAGCGGCCGGCCTCGCGCTTCGTCGCCGACTTCATCGGCATCGCCAACATCCTGCCGCTCGACGGCGGCCGCGCCTGGCTGGCGCTGCGGCCCGAGAAGATCGCGTTGTTCGCCGCGCGGCCCGATACCGACCACGCCGAGCAGGGCCGCATCGTCGATATCGCCTATGAAGGCGACCGGTCGCTTTATCGCGTCGGCCTGCTCGACGGCAGCCTGCTCCAGGTCTCGACCGCCAACACCGCCCGCATCGCCGCCGCCTTCCGCCGCGGCGACGACGTCTGGCTGGGCTGGGCGGCCGATGCCGGCCATCGGCTGGACAAGTAGTCGACCATGCGTTTGGTCATCGCGCTGCCCTACGCCTGGCTCGGCATCTTCTTCCTGCTGCCGTTCGGCCTGGTGCTGGCGATCGCGCTCGGCAGTGCCGCGCCCGACAGCGCGCCGCCGGTGACGCTCGGCCTGTCGCTGAAGAATTTCGCCCTGCTGCTGTCCGACGATCTCTATGTCGCGGCCTGGCTCGGCTCGCTGCGCATCGCCGCGACTTCGACCCTGGCGGCACTGCTGCTCGGCTATCCCATGGCCTACGCCATCGCGCGCGCCGATCCGCGCTGGCGGCCGATCCTGCTGATGGCGGTGATCCTGCCGTTCTGGACCTCGTTCCTGATCCGCGTCTATGCCTGGATGGGACTGCTGGCGAGCAATGGCCTCGTCAACCAGTTCCTGCGCTGGAGCGGCCTGGTCGGCGATCCCGGCACCATCCTCGGCACCGAATGGGCGATCCATCTCGGCATCGTCTATGCCTACCTGCCCTTCATGGTGCTGCCGCTCTACGCCGCCTTGGAGAAGCTCGACGGCGGCCTGCTGGAAGCCGCCGCCGACCTCGGCGCCAATCCCGTCGTCGCGTTCCTCACGGTCACCCTGCCGTTGTCGTTGCCCGGCATCGTCGCGGGCTGCCTCCTGGTCTTCATCCCCGCCGTCGGCGAGTTCGTCATCCCCGACCTTCTGGGCGGCACCGGCACGCTGATGATCGGCAAGGTGCTGTGGGACGAATTCTTCTTGAACGCCGATTGGCCGCTTGCCGCCGCGGTGGCGGTCTGCCTGCTGCTTTTGCTGCTCGGACCGATCGCCCTCTTCCAGCGTCAGCAGGCGAGGAGCCTGGAGCGGCCATGATGGCGGCCCGCGCCCGCTTCGCCTTCACGGTGCTGGCTTTCGGCTATGCCTTCCTCTACCTGCCGATCGCCCTGGTGATCGTCTACTCGTTCAACGACTCGCGGCTGGTCACGGTGTGGGCCGGCTTCTCGACCAAGTGGTGGAGCGCGCTTTTCGCCAACGAGGCGATGCTGAGCGCCGCCTGGCTGTCGCTGCGCATCGCCTTCGTGAGCGCCACGGCGGCGGCCTTGATTGGCCTCGCCGCCGGCTATGCGCTCGCCCGCGCCCCGCGCTTCCCCGGCCGCACCCTGTTCGGCAGCCTGGTAATCGCCCCGATGGTCATGCCCGAAATCGTGATGGGCATCGCCATGCTGCTGCTGTTCGTCGGCAGCGACAGCCTGCTGGGTGGCCCGCAACGCGGCTTCCTCACCATCGTCATCGCCCATACCACGTTTGCCATCGCCTTCGTCGCCGTGGTCGTCCAGGCGCGGCTGGCCGACTTCGACCGCTCGCTCGAAGAGGCGGCGATGGATCTCGGCGCCACGCCGTGGACCGCCTTCCTGACCGTCACCTTGCCGATGATCGCCCCGGCCGTCGCGTCCGGTTGGTTGCTCGCCTTCACGCTGTCGCTCGACGATCTCGTCCTGACGCAGTTCGTGGCCGGCGCGCAGTCGCAGACCCTGCCGATGCAGGTCTATTCCAGCGTGCGCCTGGGCGTCGATCCGCAGATCAACGCGCTCGCCACCCTCATCGTCATCGTCGCCGTTCTGGCGTTGACCACCTCCGGCTGGCTGACGCGTCGCCGGATTTGAGCTAGGAATCCTCCACACGGAGGAACCCATGACGAAGTCGAAGAACTTCAACGCATCGCGCCGCACGGTGCTCACGGCGGCGGGCACGGCGACGGTTGCCGCCGCCCTGCCGCCGCTCGGCGCCGCCCTGGCGCAAAGCGCACCGGCCGCCGCCGCCAAAGGACCCAAGCTCCTGGAGATGCCTGGCAAAGCCAAGCTGGTCGTGCTGGGCGACCGGCCGCTGGTCGCCGAGACGCCGGCCGAGATGATGGACGACGCCGTCACGCCGACCGACAAGCTGTTCATCCGCAACAATGGCCAGGTGCCCGACGCGCCGGCCGATCCCAAGGCGTGGCGCGTCAAAATCGACGGCGAGGTCAACACGCCGCTCGACCTCAGCGTCGGCGAGCTGACCTCGCGCTTCCCCAGCGTCACTTATCAGTTGCTGCTGGAGTGCGGCGGCAACGGCCGCTCCTTCTTCAGCCCCGAAGCGCGCGGCAACCAGTGGGCCAATGGCGGCGCGGGCTGCCCGCAATGGACCGGCGTGCGCCTGGCCGACGTGCTGAAGGCGGCCGGGCTGAAGGCGTCGGCCGTCTATACCGGCCACTACGGCAAGGATCCGACGCTCGCCGGCGAGACCGACAAACCCTCGATCTCGCGCGGCATGCCGATCGCCAAGGCGATGGAGGAGCACACGTTGATCGCCTTCAAGCTGAACGGCCAGGACCTGCCGCTGATCCACGGCGCGCCGGTGCGTCTGGTGGTGCCGGGCTGGACGGGCTCGCTCTCGACCAAGTGGCTGACGCGCATCTGGGTGCGCGACAAGGAGCATGACGGACCGGGCATGGGCGGCTTCTCCTACCGCGTGACCAAGAAGCCGATCGTGCCGGGCAGCAAGGGCGACGAGAAGGACACCGCCATTCTCGAAGCCATGCCGGTGCGCTCGGTCATCACCTTCCCGGCCGACGGCACGCGGCTGGCCGCCGGCACCAAGACCCTCGACCTGCGCGGCCAGGCTTGGTCGGGCGACGCCGAGATCAGGTCGGTCGATGTCTCGACCGACTACGGCGCCACTTGGAAGATCGCCAAGGTCGCTCCGCCGGCCAACAAGTTCGCCTGGCAGCGCTTCACCGCCGCGGTCGATCTGCCGACCTCGGGCTACTACGAGGTCTGGTCCAAGGCGACCGACACCAAGGGCGCCACCCAGCCCTTCGCCGCCGGCAACTGGAACCCGCAGGGCTACGGCGCCAACCCGGTGAGCCGCATCCGCGTGCTCGTCGACGCTTGAAGCAGCTCACCATGACGCACGTCGTCGTCGTCACCCTGACGACGACGTTCCTGCTGCTCGCCCTCGACAAGTCGGGCGAGCTGCGCGGGCCGCGGCCGGTCTACGTGCCGCCGGTCAAGGCCGCCGCCGCACCCGCTACGGCGGTCGACCCCGACAAGGGCAAGCAGCCGCCGCACAACGACACGGTCGACGACTTGCCCGAGGGCAAGGGCCGCGAGGTCACCTTCTATACCTGCACCGCCTGCCACGGCGTTGCCCTGATCAAGGCGCAGGGACTGACGCGCGATCTGTGGGACTCGAGCATCGACCTGATGATCGAGAAGCATCGCATGCCGGCGCCCAAGCCGCAGGAACGCGCCGAGGTGCTCGACTATCTCGCCGAGCAGTTCCCGCCACGCCGCCGCACGCGCGGCGGCGACAATCCGTTCCTCAGATAGATTTCGCCCATTTCCCGGCCCACACGTGCAGCGGCAGGAACAGCCGCAGCAGTTCCTCACCCAGCTCCGTGAGGCGGTAGCCGGCCGCTTCGTCCAGACGCACCAGACCGGCCTCGCGCAGCTCGGCCAACCGCGTGTTGACGATGGTCGGACTGGCGCCGATCGCCGCCTGCAGATCGCGGAACCGTCGCGGCTCCTCGCGCAGCTCCCAGACGAGGCGCAGAGCCCAGCGCCGGCCGAGCAGGTCGAGCAGCGCCATGATCGGCCGCCCGCTCCGCGAGCCGCGCACGCGCTTCATCGGTCGTCTCGCCTGTTGCTTCACCATCTATTTCAGCCCGTTACTACAATTTCTGTAGCGATATCGCTACAAGAATTGTAGCACAAGAGAAACCTTCGGAGACATCCCATGCCCCGCATCGCCGCCGCCGAACCGCCTTACCTGCCCGAGATCGCCGACCCGCTCAAGCGCATCATGCCGGAGGGCGTGCCGCCACTGCTGCTGTTCCGCACCCTGGCGCGGAACCCGCGCATCTTCGCCAAGCTGTTTGCCGGCGGCCTGCTCGACAAAGGCGCGCTCGGCCTTCGTCAACGCGAGATCGTGATCGATCGCACGACGGCGCGGCTGGGCTGCGAATACGAATGGGGCGTCCATATCGCGTTCTTCGCCGATCGCGTCGGCCTGACGCCGGAACAAATCGCGGCCACCGTGCACGGCAGCGCCGATGCCACGGTTTGGTCACCCGACGAGCAAGCATTGATCGCTTTTGTCGACGATCTGATCGACCGCCGCACAATCGCCACCGAGACTTGGCAGGTCTTGCGGAGCTGGTTCGAGCCGTCGCAGATCATCGAGGCGATCGCACTGGTAGGCTATTACCACACGATCAGCTTCTTCTGCCTCGGGCTCGAGCTGCCGTTGGAGGATTACGCGGCGCGCTTTCCCGGCGCGTCGACATCGGAGGAAGGAACATGACCGTTCGCGTTCGTTTCAGCCTGCCGCTCATCGCCTGCCTGTCCGCCCTGCCCGTGGCCGCCGCCGCGCCGACGCTCGCCCAGACCTTGACCCAAGCGTCGGGACAGACCGAGTTCCGCGACCCCACGACAGGCAAGATATGGACACCGGACAATGTCGGCACCGGCCGCAGCACCGAGCCGCCGACCGCGGCCGACCGCGCCTTCGATCCGCGCAGCCAGGCTTCGACCACGCGCGATGTCGGCGTGCAGGCGCCGAGCATCCGCATCCTGGGGTCCGTGCCGATCACGGCCGGCCCGACCGTGCCGGTCGCCACCATCGACGAGGCCGCTCTGACCGTGATCCCCGCCCAGCGCTGGCAGGTCACGCTGCGCCTCGACAACAACAGCGCCGGCACCATCAACCCGGTCGTCGAATGCCGCTTCACCAACGGCGGCAGTCCGGTCGAGGATGCGCGCGCCAGCCTGCCGCCGGTGGCGGGCGGCCAGCGTGTCGGCTTCGTCGTCTACGGCCCGCCCAGCACGCTCTTCGTCGATCGCGCCGACTGTCGTCTCGCGTCGCTGTCGTGATTCGGCCGGCCGTTGCCGGGGGCCGCGGCCTCAGTTCGGCCGCCGCGTGCCCTGCACCAATCGATAGACACCCTCGATGTTGAGAGGGCTCATCTGCTCGTAGCCGCCCCAGTCCCTGTACTTGGAGAGATCGACCGCCTTCTTGGTGTCGTCCAGCGACTTGCCGGCGCGTGCCGCGGCCAGCACCTGGGCGCGCAGGTCCTCCAGGTAGTTGCGGAAGGCCGTGACATTGGCCTTGTTGCCCAGCGCACCATGACCGGGCGCCAGGATGTCGAACTCCAGCGCCTCGACGCGACGCAGCGAGTCGATCCAGTCGTCGAGATAGGCGTCGGGGAAGTCGCGGAAGGCGACGCTGTTCACCGGGATGAAGTCGACCGCGAAGATCACTTTCTCCTTGGGGAAGCGCATGACCAGCGAGTTGTTGGAGTGGTTGCGCCCGAGGTAGATCAATTCGACCACCGTGCCGCCGAGCTCGAGCGTGGCGCGATCGCTCAGCGTCACCTGCGGCACCGCGGTTGGCCGCTTCTCGCCCAGGATCACCTCCTTGGCGTTGTCGTGCGCCACCACGGTCGCGGTGTCGGCCCACACCTCGCCACCCGAAATGTGATCGGCATGGTCGTGGCTGTAGACCACGAACTTGATCGGCCTGTCCGGCCAGCGCTTCTTCAGCTCGTCCTTGAGCCAGGTCGCGGCCGCGGCGTTGATCGGGTCGGTGGCGATGATGCCGGCCGGCGTCACGGCGAACACCGAGAAATGGTTGTTGTTGCGGAAGCGATAGATCTCGCCCGTGATCTTGCTGATCTCGCGCACCGGGTTCTGTGCCGACGGCGTCACCGGTGCCTGGGCGTTGCCGACGACCGGCATCGACAGGACGAACGCGGCGACGGCCGTAACGATGGCATGTCTCATGAAGACCTCCCCTTCTCCAAAGCTGAAGCCTGCCCATGGTGCTGCTGGGCCGCGACACACATTTTCGTCAACGTTTCAGAGCTCGCTCCAAACCCAACACAGCCAGCCCGAAGCAGAGCCCCCAGAACGCCGAACCGACGCCGAGCAGCGTGACGCCCGAGGCTGTCACGGCGAGCGTGCCGGCGGCGGCGAAGCGGGCTTTGTCGGCACTCAACGCCGTACCCATGGCGCCCGCCATCGAGCCCAGCAGCGCCGTCCCCGCCACGGTGGCGAGCAGCGCCGGCGGCAGGGCGCTGAACAGGCCGACCAGCGAGGCGCCGAACAGGGCGATCAAGGCCCACCACACGGCGTAGAAGACTCCGGCCTTCCAGCGCTCGGCCGGGTCGGGATGCGCTTCGGGGCCGGTGCACAGCGCCGCCGAGATGGCCGCCAGGTTGGAGGTATGGGCACCGAGGAACGCCGTGACGAGCGAGGCCAGGCCGGTGACGCCGAGCACCGGCTGGGTCGGCGGCTGGTAGCCCGAGGCGCGCAGCACGGCGAAGCCCGGCAGGTTCTGCGACGCCATGGTGACGAGATAGAGCGGCACGCCGAGCCCGATCAGTGTCGCCAGATCGAACGCCGGCGGCACCAGCTCGAGCCGCGACAGGCCGAGCGACGGCATCGGCCCGAGCAGGCCGAAGCCCTCGGCCAGCAGCCCGCCCGCCAGAAGCACGATCAACGAGGCGAGCGTCGGCAGCACCAGCCGCGCCACCAGGAAGATCGCCACCATCGGCAGCACCAGCAAAGGCGCCTGCGGCACCATCTCGACCATGGCCACGACCAGCCGCAGCAGGATGCCGGCCAGCATGGCGGCGGCGATGGCCGGCGGGATGCGCTCGATCAGCCAGCCGAGCGGCCGGAACGCGGCGGTCGCCAGGACCAGGAGCGCGGCGAGCACGAAAGCGCCGACCGCGGCCGACAGGTCGGGGACTCCGGCCGTCGAGGCGATCAGCGCCGCGCCCGGCGTCGACCAGGCGGTGATGATCGGCATGCGATAGCGCACGCTCAGCCACAACGCCGAGACGGCCGTGGCGATGGCGAGGCCCGCGACCCAGGAGCTGGCCTGCGCCGGCGTGGCGCCGACCGCGGCCGCGGCGGCCAGCACGATCGGCAGCGTGCCGCCGAAGCCCGCCAGCGTCGCGACCAGCGCCGCGGTGGCGGTCGAGGCGAGGCCTTTGGTCACGAATTGGCCCGCTCGACCATCGCTTGCAGCAGGATCTGGCAGCCGGCGCCGATGTCGGCTTTGTCGGCGTCTTCGACCTCGTTGTGGCTGATGCCGTCCTTGCACGGCACGAAGATCATGGCGGTCGGCGCGACGCGGCTGACATAGCAGGCGTCGTGTCCGGCGCCGCTCACGATGTCCATGTGGGGGTAGCCTGCCTGATCGGCGGCACGGCGCACCGAGTCCACCAGCTCGCGAGCGAAGGGCGACGGCGGGAAGTACCAGATCTGCTCGATCGCCACGTCGAGCCGATGGCGCGCCGCGATCTCGGCCGCCGCCGCGCGCATCTCGACATCCATCCTGGTGAGCTCGCGATCGTCGGGATGGCGGAAGTCGACTGTCATGAACAGTCGGCCGGGAATGGTGTTGCGCGACTGCGGCTGGCTTTCGATCACGCCCACGGTGGCGCGGCCGTCGGGCCGGTTGCCGATCGCACGGCAGGCGACGATCAGCTCGGCCGCACCCACCAGGGCGTCGCGCCGGCCCTCCATCGGAGTCGTCCCGGCATGACTCTCCATGCCGGTCCAGGAAATCTCGTACCAGCGCTGGCCTTGCGCCCCGGTCACCACGCCGATCGTCTTGCCTTGGCGTTCGAGGATCGGCCCCTGCTCGATATGGGCCTCGAAGAAGGCGCCGACCGGCCGGCCGCCGACCGGCTCGGGCCCGTCATAGCCGATCGCCTTCAGCGCCTCGCCGAAGCTCACGCCGTCACGGTCCTTGATGGCGAGAGCCTGCTCCAGCGTGAAGGCGCCGCCGAACACGCCCGACGCCACCATGGCCGGCGCGAACCGGCAGCCTTCCTCGTTGGTCCATACCGCGACCTCGATCGGCGCCTCGGTGACGTAGCCCGCGGCGTCCAGGGCGCGCAGCACTTCCAGCCCCGCCATCACGCCGTAAGCGCCGTCGAACTTGCCGCCGGTCGGCTGGGTGTCGAGATGCGAGCCGGTCATCACCGGCGGCTTCGACGGATCGCGGCCCTCGCGACGGGCGAAGATGTTGCCCAGCCGGTCGACCTTGATGGTGGCGCCCGCCTCCTTGGCCCAGCGCACGAAGAGGTCGCGGCCCTGGCGGTCGAGATCGGTCAGCGCGATGCGGCACACGCCGCCCTTGTCGGTGCCGCCGATCTTCGCCAGCTCCATCAGGCTCGACCACAGCCGGTCGGAGTCGATGCGCAGGTTGGGACGGTCGGCTGGTTTCATGGCGGAACTCACGTTGAAAGGAGACCTTTAAGAGACTAAATTTAGTCCACGGTGGAAGGACCCTAGCATGAAATACGCCAGCCGGATCAAGCCGATCAGCTATCTCAAAGCCAATGCGGCCAGAGTCGTGCGCGGCTTGGCCGAGGGCGGCGAACCATTGATCATCACGCAAAACGGCGAAGCAACCGCCGTCATCCAAGACATCGCGTCGTACGAGCAGACTCAGGAAATTCTGGCCATGTTGAAGATTCTCGCTCTCGGCGAACAGCAAGTGAAGGAAGGCAAGACAGTCTCGACCGCTGCCGCGATGCGACGGTTTCGCGAGCAGGTCAAGCGCACCAAAGTCGGCACCAGAGCAGGCGAATGACGCGTTTCAAGGTCATCCTGACCGAGCACGCCCTTACTGACCTCAAAGACATTGCCCACTGCATCACGTTGCACGACGGACCGGAAAGAGCCGACCATGTCGGCCACCAGATAGAAAAAGCCTTCTCGTCGCCGGCAACATTGCCTCATCGCGGCAACCATCCGCAGGAACTACTGGCGCTCGGAGACCGCACGTTCCGCGAGGTTCATTTCAAACCATACCGCATCGTCTATCGCGTCCTCGGCGGCCAAGTCACGATCCACATTGTCGCCGATGGTCGACGCGATATGCGTGCCCTACTGGCCAGACGCCTGCTGGGCGCCTAGGCCAAGACTGGCCGCGAGGCGCCGGGCCGTCTATGGCTCGCAGGTCTCCCGTCACAGGATATCCGCCCGAACATGCTTCCGCTTTCCGACACCCTCGTCCTCGATCTCACGCAGGTCATCGCCGGCCCGACGGGCGGTCAGATCCTGGGCGACATGGGCGCCGACGTGATCAAGGTCGAACCGCTCCACGGCGAGCATTTCCGGCCGCATTTCGGCGGCGCCTGGGTGCCATCGATGAATCGCAACAAGCGCGGCTTGGCCGTCGATCTGCGCCATGAGGGCGGGCGCGAGGTGCTGATGCGGCTGGCCGCCAAGGCCGACGTCTTTATGGAGGCCTTTACGCCAGGCGTCATCGACAAGCTGGGCTTCGGCTGGGAGACGCTCGCCAAGGTCAATCCGCGGCTGATCTACGCCTCGGTCTCGGGCTACGGCCAGACCGGCCCCTACTCCAGCCGCGCCGGCTACGATCCCTGCATTCAGGCCGAAATCGGCTTGATCGACGCCACTGGCCCCGATGGCGGCGAGCCATGTCGCGTCGGCACTGCCGCCATCGACTACTCGACCGGCTCGTTCTGCGCCGCCGGCATCGCCTTCGCCCTGCTCGCCCGCCACAAGACCGGCCGCGGCCAGCGCCTCGACCTGTCGCTGTTCGATGTCGGCATGCATCTGATGAGCCATTGGATCACCAACCACGGGCTGACCGGCGAAGACCCGGTGCGCATGGGCACCGCCAACTCGATCCTCTGCCCGCTGCGCGTCTTCCCGACCAGAACCCAGCCGGTGTTCATCGCCGGCACCAACGACGCCTTCTGGCGGCTGATGTGCACCGCGCTCGGTCGCCAGGACTGGCTCGACGACAAGCGCTTCGCCAGCAACGCCCAGCGCGTCGCCCATCGCGCCATCCTGGAGCCGATGATCGAGGAGCACTTCCTGCGACACACCGCCGACGAGCTCTTGGACAAGCTCATCCCCGCCGGCATGGCCTGCTCGGCCGTCTACAAGATCAGCGAAGCTATGGCGAGCCCGCACGCCCAGGCGCGCCGTAGCGTGCTCGAGATCGACTATCCGGGGCTCGGACCGGTGAAGTCGGCCGCCAATCCGATCCGGCTGTCGGACGCGCCGGTCGAGACGCGCCGCCTCGCGCCGCAGATCGGCGAGCACACCGCCGAAATCATGCGCGAGGTGGGCTACAGCGATGCCGAAATCGCCGCACTGGCGGACGCCAAGGCGATCGCCTGCCACGAGGCATGAGCGGGCCTGGAGGTCCGCATCAT
>VGCQ01000075.1 GCA_016870055.1 Alphaproteobacteria bacterium
TGCTGGCCGGTGCGCTGGTACAATCCCCGGCCCGCTTCGACGGCCGCGCCATGCACATGATCGGCGTCGAGGTCGAGATCTCCTTCCATATCGTGCGCGACATCGCCGCGCGTGCCGCGCCGGTCGACCGTGACGAGGCGCTCGCCGCAGTGGGCGATGCCTTTGTCGGCATGGAGATCGTCGATACGCGTCTTGCCGACTTCCGGCAGGCCGATCCCGAATGGCTGCTCGCCGACAACCAGATGAACCACGCGCTGGCCGTGGGCGGGCCGATCGCGCATTGGCGCGATCTCGACTGGGCGAGCCTGCCGGTGCGGCTCGTGATCGACGGCAAGACGATCGTCGAGCAGAAGGGTGGCCTCGGCGCCGTCGATCCGCTGCGTCCGCTGGCTTGGATGATCGACCATGCCGTACGGCGGCGCGGCGGCCTGGCGCGCGGCCAGGCCATCACCACCGGGTCATGGACTGGCCTGCGCTATTTCCCGCCCGGCACGCGCGCCCGCGGCGAGTTCCCAGGCCTCGGCGCCGTCGAGGCGTCGCTTTAGTAGTACCAGCCGTACGGCCAGCCGCCCCACGGGCCCCAATCCCAGTCGTACATCTCCATCGTCTGGGCGGTCATCTGCTGCTCGTCGGCGAGCTGCTTCTGGAACATGTTCTTGCGGTAGGTCGCGTAAGCGTTCTGGTCGCCGACATAGAGGCAGACGCAAACCGTCGGGTCGGGATAGACGTAGAAGATCTGGCCGTTGCGGATCTGGCGCGAGAATTTGTGCGCCGGAAGCTGGCGGAACGTCTGCTGCCGCTCCGGCGTGTTGGCCGGCACGAACTTGAAGCCGGCCGCCGTCATCATGTCTTCCTTGGCCGCGATCTTCTGTTGCGGGCTCTGGCAGGCCGCGACGGCGACGCACAGTCCGAGAGCCGCCAACGTAGTTGCAACACGCTTCATCACATCCTCCTCGATATCTCCCGCCGGCTCACGTTCCCGACCATTTCGGCACCCGCTTGCCCAGGAAGGCTGCCATGCCTTCGCGAAAGTCGTCGCTAGCGTAGGCCAGTCTGATGAAATCGTCGATATTGTCGTCGCCCAGCCGGGCCTGCAGGCGGCGCAACGCCTCCTTGGTGACCTGCAGGGTGATCGGCGCATGACCGGCCACCGTGCGGGCCACTGTGTCGGCCCGTGCCTGCAGCGCGGCTACATCGGGCAGAAGCTCGCTCACCAGGCCGATGCTCAGGGCTGTCGGCCCGTCGATCAGCTTGGCGAGGAAGATCGCCTCCTTGGTGCGCTGGGGGCCGATCAAGGCGGCGAGTCGGGCGTAGTTCGCCATCGACAGGCAGTTGCCCAGGGTGCGGGCGATCGGGAAGCCGAACTGGGCGTCGGTGGTGGCGATCCTGAGGTCGCACACCGCGGCGATCGCCGCGCCGCCGCCGGTGCAGTAGCCCGCGACGGCGGCAATGGTCGGCACCGGGCAGCGCTCGATCGTGTCGAGGATACGGTCCATCTTGCGCTCATAGGCGATGCCGTCCTCGCCGTCCTTGAAGGCCTTGAACTGGGCGATATCGGTACCGGCGGCGAACGCTTTGTCGCCCGCCCCGGTGACGACCAGGGCCTTGACCTCCTTGGACTGCGCCATTCGACCGCAGATCTCGGCCAAGCCCTCGTACATTGCGAAAGTCAGCGCATTGCGCGCCTGTGGGCGATTGAAGGTGATCCAGCCGATCTCGCCACGCTTGTCATAGAGCAGTTCCTGCGTCATTTCACCGTGCCACTGTTCGGCAGGCATCGTAGGCGAGACTTCATGGCGTTGGAACGGCTTCTCCGGGGCTTCGCGGACTTTCGCGTCGGCTACTATCGCGACCATCTCGAGCTGTTCGAGAAGCTCGCGACCGAGGGCCAGTCGCCCAAGATCCTGATCATCGCCTGCGCCGACGCTCGCGTCGATCCGGGCATCCTGACCCAGACCCGGCCGGGCGACATCTTCACCGTTCGCAATGTCGCGGCGATGGTGCCGCCGGCGCAGTGGCCACCCGACACGCGCCACCACGGCACGTCGGCGGCGATCGAGTTCGCCGTGCGTGGGCTTGGCGTGGAGCACGTGGTGGTGCTAGGCCATGCCTTGTGCGGCGGCATCGCTTCCCTGGTCGATGGCCGCGACAGCATCTATGCCAGCTACGACTATCTCTCGACCTGGACGGCGATCGCCCAGGAGGTGCGCGACCTGGCAGTGCGCGAACTGTCGGGCCGGCCGCGCCCCGAGATCGCGCGCGCCGTCGAGCAGGCGGCGGTGCTGAACAGCTTGAGCAACCTGATGGGCTTTCGCTGGATCGCCGAGAAGGTGACGGCCGGTGCGTTGAGCCTGCACGGCTGGTGGTTCAACATGACCGAAGGCCAGCTCTATGCCTTCAACCCTGCGACCGCTCTTTTCGAGGCGGTGAAAGGCGTGTCGATCGAGCCTACGGTTGCATCGACGACGGCGCTGTCGGCGATCAAGCCGGCTCGCCTTCTAGCCGCCGTCGCCGGCAAGAAGCCGGCGTTCTGACGATCAAGCCGCGAGAGAGTCGATCGCCGCTTCGACGCCGGGACTGAACGGCACGCCGACCGCCTTCATCGCAAGCTCGGTCGTCGCCAGTGCGCCGAGCAACATCGGCTCGTTCAGGTCGCCCATATGGCCGATGCGGAACACCTTGCCCATCAGCGGGCCCAAGCCGCCGCCGAGCGACAGGTTGTAGCGGTCGATGGCCGCCTTGCGCATGACATCGGCATTCACACCGTCGGGCATCATCACCGCAGTCACCGAATTGGAAAGCCGATCGGTCGACTGGCCGTAGAGCTGCGGGCCCTTGCCGCCCGCACCCCAGGCGCGCACGGCGGCGCGCGTCGCATCGCCGAGCCGCGCATGCCGGGCGAACACCGCCTCGAGGCCTTCCTCCTCGAGCATCCTGAGCGATTCCTGCAGGCCGAAGAACATGTGCACCGGCGCCGTGCCGACGAACTTTTGCGGCGCGCGGCCGGTCATCTGCTGCCAGCTGAAATAGTGGCGTCGCGCCTTGTTGCGATTCGCGATCTCCAGCGCCTTGCCGCTGACGCCGGTGAACGACATCCCGGTGGGCAGCATCAGGCCCTTCTGGCTGCCGCCGACCGTCACGTCGATGCCCCAGGCATCCATTTTGTATTCCATCGAGGCGAGCGAGGAGATGGTGTCGCTGAGCAGCAACGCAGGGTGCTTGGCCTCGTCGATGGCGCGGCGGATATCGGCCACCGGCAGGATCATGCCGGTCGCCGTCTCGTTGTGCACGCAGAGCACCGCCTTGATCTGGTGCGCCTTGTCCTTGGCCAGCCGTTCGGCGAGCTTGGCCGGCTCGGCGCCATGGCGCCAGTCGGCGGCCAAGGTCTCGACCGTGATGCCGAGATTGACCGCCATCTCCGTCCAGCTTTGCGAGAAGTAGCCGGTTTCGACGATGATCACCGAGTCGCCCGGCGCGAACAGGTTGGCGAGCGCGGCCTCCCAGGCGCCGTGGCCGCTGGCGTTGTACATGAACAGATGCTGGTCGGTCTTGAGGACCCGCTTCACCCCGGCATGGCAGGCATGGTGGATGGCCAGGAATTCGTCGGACATGAAATCGAGCACCGGCCGGTCCATGGCGCGCAGCACGCGATCGGGAATGTTGGTCGGACCGGGATTGTTGAAGAACTGGCGGCCGCGCGGCCGGGCGTTCAGGGGAGCGTTCACGGATGTCTCCGATCTGCGAAAAAATAGGGGCCGACGTTAGGGGGGCCGCCCTTGGCGGCGCAAGCAAGGCTTGCGATGCTCAGCCATTAGCCAGGTGAGGGCATATGAGCAGCGCAGCACCGACCAATTCGGCGATCATCACGGACTACAAGACGCGGACCCCAGGCTCCGGCGCGCTATTCGAGCGCGCCCGCAAGGTGCTGCCAAGCGGCATCACCCACGATTCGCGATACCTCGATCCCTATTCGATCCATGTCGGCCGCGCCAAGGGGCCGCGCAAATGGGACGTCGACGGCAATGAGTATGTCGACTACTTCGGAGGTCACGGCGCCATGCTGCTCGGCCATTCGCATCCCGCCGTGGTCGAGGCCGTGAAGCGCCAGATGGATATCGGCACCCACTACGGCTCCAGCCACGAACTCGAAGTCCGTTGGGCCGAGCTTGTCTGCGAGCTGATCCCATCGGCAGAGAAGGTGCGTTTCACGGCGTCGGGCACCGAGGCTTCGCACATGGCGATCCGCCTGGCGCGCGCCTACACCGGCAAGGACAAGATCGTGCGCTTCATCGGCCACTTCCATGGCTGGCACGATCATGTCGCGGCAGGCGCCACCTCGCACTATGACGGCTCCTCGCCACCGGGTGTATTGCAGAGCGTCACCGACCTTTCGATCCTGATGCCGACCGACGACGTGGGCCCGACGGTGAAATTGTTGGAGAGCCGCGACGACATTGCTGCCGTGATGTTCGAGCCGTCCGGCGCCTCGTGGGGCCAGGTGCCGCTGCCGCCGGGCTTCGTGCAGGCGATTCGCGACGTCACCGCCAAGCGCGGTGTCGTCATGCTGATGGACGAGGTCATCACCGGCTTCCGCTGGTCGTCGGGCGGTGCGCAGAAGGCGCTGGGCGTCACCCCGGACCTCTGCATCCTGGCCAAGATCGTGGCCGGCGGCCTGCCGGGTGGCGCCGTCGCCGGCAAGCGCGAGATTCTCGACCAGATCGACTTCGCGGTGTCGGCAGCAAAGAAACGCGACAAGATCGCCCATCCCGGCACCTACAACGCCAATCCGCTGTCGGCGGCGGCGGCGGTGACGGCGCTCACCCTGCTGCGCGACGAGGATCTCGCCGAGAAAGCCAATCGCACGGCGGCCGAGCTGCGCGCCGCGCTGCGCCAGGTGCTGATCGAGGAAAGCGTGCCGTGGGGCGTCTACGGCGATTCCTCGGCCTTTCTGATCTATCCCAACCCGACCGGCGAGGATGTCGATCCCGCCACCTTCGACCCCCTGAAGCTCGGCTTCGCCAAGCTCAAGGGCGCGAAATCCGGGGCACTCACCGGCAAGATCCGCATGGGCCTGATGAGCCATGGCGTCGACATCATGGGCGCCCCGGGCGGCTTCGTGTCGGCCACGCACGGCGGCGCGGAGATCGAGAAGACCGTGCATGCCTTGCGCCAGACGGTGCGAGCGCTGAAGGCCGAACGCGAGGTCAAGGCGGCATGATCGGCCTGTCCTGATCGAGGCGTTCCGGGCGATGTGCGAATAGCGGGCAAGCCGCCGTCCGGCGGAACGCGGATGCCAACTGTGGGTGCGGGGTCGTCGAAGATGGTTCGCGTCGTTTTGTTTGCTCTGTCGATCCTCCTCCTGGCGACTGGCGCAGGGCGTGCCCAGTATCCCGACAAGCCGGTGCGAATCATCGTGCCGTTCATTGCCGGCAGTGCGCCCGATGTCGCGGCCCGGCAGGTGGCGCAACGCCTCACGGCGGGCCTTGGCCAGCAATTCATCGTCGACAACAAGCCGGGGGCGGCGGGCAACATCGGCGCCGAGCTGGCGGCACGGGCGGCGCCCGACGGCTACACGCTGATGCTGCTGACCAGCAGCCACGTCCTCAACCCCTTCCTCTACTCCCGGGTCGGTTACGATGCGGTGAAGGACTTTGCGCCGATCACCATGATCACCCGCATCCCGTCCCTGATGGTCGTGCCGCCGTCGTCGCCGGCCAAGACTGCGGCCGAGTTCGTAGCCTTGGCCAAGTCGATGCCCGGCAAGCTCAACTACGGCTCCGGCGGCACCGGCAGCCTGGCGCATCTTTCCGCCGAGGCGTTCCGGCTCGCCACCGGCATCGACTACGTCCATGTGCCGTACAAGGGCGCGCCGGAGATCGTGATGGCCCTCCTGTCGGATCAGGTGCAGGTCGGCTTCCCGACCATGCCGACGGCGTTCCGACAGGCCCAGCAAGGCGTGCTGCGGCCACTCGCCGTGACCAGCGCCAAGCGCACCCGCGCCATGCCCGAGGTGCCGACTTTGCTCGAGGCCATTCCCAGTGGCTTTGCGCTCGATGCCTGGCTGGCGCTCGCCGCGCCCACCGGCACGCCAGCCGAGATCGTGGCCCGCCTTTACGCCACTCTCACGGAAGCGCTGAAGGACTCGTCGTTCCGAGACGCGCTAGGCAGCGACGGATCTGAGATCGTGCTGAACCGTCCGGCCGAATTCGCCGCCATTCTGCACGACGAAGTACCCAAGTGGCGGGCGCTCATCCAACGCATCGGCGTCAAGCTGGAGTAGCGATCGCTCACCGGGCCGAGGCCATCGAGACGGCGCGTCAGCGCCGCGCGCCCTTGCCGATATGCGCGATGGCTTCGATCTCGACCAGGATCTCCGGCGCGGCCAGCGCACTTACCTCGACCAGGGTCGAGGCCGGAAAATCGCCGGTGAAGAACTCGCGGCGCGCCGCCCACACCTTGGTGTTGTTCTTGATGTTGGTGACGTAGATCGTGACCTTGACGACATCGGCCATGGCGCCGCCGGCCGCCTCGACCATACCCTTGATCTTGCCGAAGATCAGCTTGGCCTGCTCGTACTCGTCCATCTTGGCAAGCGCGGCGGCATCGGTGCCGCGTGCCGTCATGCCGGAGACGTAGGCGATCCCGTCGACCACCAGGCAGTTCGACCAGCGCTCGGGCGGCGGCTCGGGCACGTGGGGCGATGTCACACGACGAATGGCCATAGGCGTCTCCTCACTCTGGTTTGGCTCCGGTCGATTTCACCACCGGCACCCACTTGTCGATTTCGGCCTGAATGAAGCGCGTCACTTCGGCCGGCGTCATGGTGCTCGCCTCCGCGCCGATCTCCTCCCAGCGCTTGACGACCACGGGTTCCTTCAGAACGGCCTGCAGCTCGACGGCCAGGCGATCGACGATCGGCTGAGGCGTCTTGGCCGGCACCGAGATGCCGAACCACGAGTAGGAGACGAGATCGGGATAACCCAGCTCTTTCATTGTCGGGACGTCCGGGAAGGCAGGGTTGCGCGCCTCGCTGCTGACGGCCAGCGCCCGGACCTTGCCGGCCTTGATGTGGGGGGCGGCGGAGGGCAGCGAGTCGAACATCGAGGGCACGTTGCCCGCGATGGTATCGACCATTGCCGGCCCGGCGCCGCGGTACGGTACGTGGACCATCGTCGCCCCGATCACCTGCTGCAGACGGGTCGCGAGCAGGTGGTTGCTGGAGCCGGCGCCCGAAGTGGCAAAAGCCAGCTTGCCGGGCTCGGTCTTGGCGATCTCGACATACTCCTTGAACGTGCCGGCCTTGAAGCCGGGATTGACGACCAGGACGCTGGGATTGCGCGAAGCGATCGTAATGTGAATGAAGTCGGCCATCGGATCGAAGTCGGCACCGCCGTACAGCGTGGGCGAGATCGACAGGCCCGAGATCACCGACATCAGGAGCGTGTAGCCGTCGGGCGGCGCTTTGGCGACGAGCGCGGTGCCGACCATCGCGCCCTTGCCGGGCTTGTTGTCGACGATGATGTTCTGCCCGAGCCGTTGGCCGAGGTACTCCGCCACCATGCGGGCGATGACGTCGGTGGTGCCGCCGGGCGCGTACGGCACGACGAGCTTGATGGGCTTTGCCGGCCAGGCCTGCGCGTGCGCGGGCAGGGCGGCAGCGAGGGGAATGGCGATGAAGATGCGGCGCGTGACCATGGGCTGAGTATACTCGGGACATGAGCCTTCCCGACACCTTGTTCGCGGCCCTTTTCGAGCCCAGGCGCATTGCTCTCGTCGGCGCCTCGGCAGACGAAACCAAGACGACGTCGCGTCCGCAGCGCTTCCTGCGCAAGCACGGCTTTGGTGGCGCGATCCTGCCGGTCAATCCGACGCGCGACGAGGTCTTGGGCGAGAAGGCATACAACGATCTCGAAGCCATCCCTGGCGAGATCGACCACGCCTATATCCTGTTGAACGGCAGGGCGGCGGTCGATGCCCTGGCGGCCTGCGGAAGACGCGGCGTGAGGGTCGCCTCGATTCTGGCCGGCGGCTTCGCCGACGCCGGTGCGGCCGGCGCCTCGCTGCAGGACGACCTCCTGCGGATCGTGCGCGAGACGGGGATACGCCTGGTCGGTCCCAACAGCATCGGCACGGTCAGCACCGACCCTGCCGTGGCGCTCACCGCCAACGCCGCCTTCGCCGTCGACAAGCTGCGCGTCGGCCGCTGGGCGGTGGTGAGCCAGAGCGGCAGCCTGATCGGCGCCTTGTTGTCGCGCGCCGACGCCCGCGGCATCGGCTTCTCGCGGCTGATCTCGGTCGGCAACGAGGTCGACCTGGCGGTGGGCGAGATCGCCGACCTGCTGGTCGACGACCCCAAGACCGATGCGATCCTGCTGTTCATGGAGACGCTGCGTGACGGCGAGCGGCTGGCGCGGGCGGCACGTCGCGCCCATGCCGCGGGCAAGCCGATGATCGCCTACAAGCTCGGCCGCTCGGCGGTCGGCCAGGAGCTGGCCAAGTCGCATACCGGCGCCATTGCCGGCTCGGACGCAACCTTCGACGCATTCTGCCGCCGTCACGGCATCGCGCGCGTGTCGATGTTCGAATCGCTGGTCGATGTGCCGGCGTTGTTGGTCGATCGCTCGCCGGCGCCCAAATCGAAGAAGCGGGGCAAGCGCGTCGCGGTCGCCACCACGACGGGCGGCGGCGCCGCCATGGTGGTCGACGGCATGGCGATGGCCGGTCTCGACATCGTCGATCCGCCGCAGGCTTTGGTCGACTGGCTGAAGCCGCTCGGCATCGCCGCCGGCGAGGGCAAGCTGGTCGATCTCACACTGGCCGGCGCCAAGCCCGCGATCGTCGCCGGCACCATCGAGCGGCTGCTGGCCGACGACGGCAACGATGCGGTGATCTTCGTCGTCGGCTCCTCGGCGCAATTCAATCCCGAGCTTGCCGTCGAGCCGCTGGTGCGGTTTGCCCGGACGGTGAAGCCCTTCGCCGTATCGCTGACGCCCGCGGCCGAGAAGTCGCTGGCGCTGCTCACGGCAGCCGGCGTCCCGGCGTTTCGCCACCCGGAGTCGTGCGCCGAGGCGATGGCCGTCTGCCTGCTCCGACCCGTGCCGCAACCCGTGCCGGCGCTCGCCGAGCCGCTGCGTCAAGCGCTCGACGCGTTCGAGGCGGGTCGTGTCTCGGGCTTCGACGAACGCCGCGCCGCCGACCTGTTCGGTGCGTTGGGCGTGCCGCTGGCCAAGGCGCTGGCCGTGCCCGACGCCAAGCGCATCGCTGCCGCGGTGGCAGAGGTCGGCGCCCCTGTGGTGCTGAAGATCCTGTCGACCGACATCCCGCACAAGACCGAGGCGGGTGGTGTGGCGCTCGGTCTGCCCGACGGCCAGACCGCGGCGGTGGCGGCGCGCGAGATGGAGAAGCGCGTCAGAGCACACAGCCCACACGTCAAGCTCGACGGCTTTCTGGTCCAGAAGATGGAGCGCGGGCTGGCCGAGGTGATCCTGGGCTACCGGCGCGATCCCCTGGTCGGTCCGACCGTGACGGTGGGTCTGGGCGGCGTGCTGGCCGAGATCTACAAGGACGCGGCGACCCGGCTGGCGCCGGTCGACGATGGCGAAGCGCTGCAAATGATCGAGGAAGTGAAGGGGCTGGCGACGGTGCGCGGCTATCGCAACCTGCCGCGCGGCGATGTCGCCGCACTTGCCCGAGCCATCGCCGCCTTCTCGACCTTGGCGCACGGGGCGTTCGCCGATGTGGCGGAAGCCGAGATCAATCCGCTGCTGGTGAAACGTGACGGTGAGGGTGTCGTCGCCGTCGACGGGCTGGTTCTGTTCCGCCGCTAACTAAGCGATCCTGGTCTGCGCCGCCTCGAAGAGCTGGCGGAAGTCGTCGAGCACGAAGTAGGTGTTCTGCAGCTTGTCGATTTCGTAGGGGCGGTGCATGACCGTCGCCGCTTCGAACGGCAGGCGTTCGACTTCGGTGCTTGCGACGGCATGCTCGACCTCGGCGGCCGACGACAGGATGCCTGCGCCATAGGCTTTCAGGCCGTCGGGCGTGCGGATCAGGCCGAACTCGACCGTGTACCAGTAGAGTCGCGCCAGAAGGTCGATCTTGGCGCCGGCCTCGACGCCGCGCTGGCCGTACATCTGCATGTAGTCGGCGAACACCGGATTGCCGAGCAACGGCACGTGGCCGAAGAAGTCGTGAAACAGGTCGGGTTCGACCAGATAGTCGAGCTCGGCACGGCCGCGAATCCAGACCGTCACCGGGAAGCGGCGATGCGCCAGGTGGTCGTAGAAGGCCGCGTCCGGGATCAGGCCCGGCACGCCGACGATGCGCCAGCCGGTCAGGCTGTCGAGCCGGCCGCTCACCGTCTCGAAGTCGGGAATGGTGTCGCCGATGCCCAGCACCTCGAGGCCGTGCAGGAACTCGCGGCAGGCGTGGCGCTCGGCCAGCGCCGTCTGTCGCTCGACCAGCAGGCGCCAGATGTCCTGATGCTCCGCCGTGTAGTCGGCGATGCGCTGCGGCACCGTCCAATCGGCGGCCATGTCGGTGTAGTTGCCACGCAGGCTCTCGTGAGGGGCGAGGTTCATGACCGCCATCATGAGGCCACAGCGCATAGGGAATCCCGGCGAAGTGAGACTGCCCCAACAACCTGGATAGTGATATTCTCCATAGTCAGGGAAATTATTAGAGTAAATACCCATGATCGAGCTCGACGACATCGACCGACGTATCGTCGCCACCCTGCAGGCCGAGGGCCGTTTGCCGATGGTCGATTTGGCCGAGCGGGTCGGCCTGTCGCCGACTCCGTGCCAGCGCCGCGTCAAGCGTCTGGAGGAGGATGGGGTGATCGACCGTTACGCCGCCCTGGTGTCGCCGCCGGCCGTGGGGCTCGACCTACAAGCCTTGGTCCAGGTCACTCTGGATGATCATTCCGAAAAGGTCGTCGCGGCCTTCGAAACCGAAATCCGCGCGCGGCCCGAAGTGGTGGCCTGCTACGCCGTCACCGGCGACATGGATTTTCTGCTCCATGTGCTGACGCCCGATCTCGCAAGCTTCAGCGACTTCGCATTGAAGGCGTTGCTGCGCATGCCGGGCGTGCGCGGTACGCGCTCGTCCTTCATCATGCAGGCAGTGAAGAGCGATCTCGCCTGGGCGCCGCAGCCTCAGCCGTCGCCGAGGAGGCGCAAGTAGAGCGGCCGGTCGATGTTGCCGCCGCTCAGCACCAGACCGACGCGTTTGCCCACCATGCGGTCGCGCTCCTGCAGCAGGGCCGCAAGTGCCGCGGCGCCGGCGCCCTCGGTGAGCTGATGAGTATCCTCGTAGTAGGCGCGCATGGCGATGGCGACCTCCCGGTCGCTCACCTGGACGACCCGGTCGGCGCCCTTCAGGATCACCGCCAAAGCTTCGGCGTCGGGGCCGCGCACCGCCATGCCGTCGGCGATGGTGTTGGCGCTGTTGGTCGTCACGACCCTGCCGGCGGCGAAGGAGAGGGCATAGGCGTTGGCTTCGGTCGATACCACGCCCACCACCTTGGTCGCCGGGCTGAGCGCGTCGCGCATGGCGATCACGCCGCAGATGCCCGAGCCCAGGCCGATCGGCACGTAGACGGTGTCGAGGGATGGGGCGGCACGGAACAGTTCCAAGGCATAGGTCGCCACGCCGCATACCAGGTCGCGATGGAACGACGGCACCATGGCGAGGCCGCGCGCGCTCGCCAGCCGCCGGGCTTCCTCGCGGGCAGCATCGAAGTCATGGCCGGCTTCGATCAGCTCGGCACCGAAGGCGCGCATGGCGGCATTTTTCTCCACCGAATTGCCCTGCGGTACGACGATGGTGGCGGGGATGCCAACCCGCGCGGCGGCGACGGCGATGCTCTGGCCGTGGTTGCCGCGAGTGGCGCTGACCACGCCGGGCAACGTGGGCTCGCGGCGCCTCAGCCGCTCCATATAGACCAGGCCGCCGCGCACCTTGAAGGCGCCGGTCGGCGTATGATTCTCGTGCTTGACCCAGACCTCGCAGCCGGTGCGCCGCGCGAGCAGCGGCCAGGCATATTGTGCGGTAGGCGGCATGGCGGCGTAGACGGCGGTCGCCGCCGCTTCGACTTCCTGAAGAGACAACATGGCGCCACTTTGCGCTAAGATGCCTCGTCTTCCAACTTGGCCTTCCGCTGGAGTGCCCGATGCCCGTTCTGCCGCGTTCGCTCGAGATCCAGGGCGAGATTGCCGCCATCCGCCGCGACATCCACGCCCATCCCGAGCTTGCCTACGAGGAGACGCGGACGTCCGACATCGTCGCGGCCAGGCTCCAGGAATGGGGCCTCGAAGTGACGCGCGGGCTGGGCAAGACCGGCGTGATCGGCACGCTGCGCAAGGGCAACTCGCTGCGCTCGATCGGCCTGCGCGCCGACATGGACGCCCTGCCGATGGACGAGGCCAACGACTTCGAGCATCGCTCGCAGAATGCCGGCCGCATGCATGCGTGCGGCCATGACGGCCATACCGCCATGCTGCTGGGCGCGGCCAAGCTCTTGAGCGAGAAGCGCGACTTCGAAGGCGCGGTGCACTTCATCTTCCAGCCGGCCGAGGAAGGCGGCGGCGGCGCCCGCGCCATGATCGCCGACGGGCTGTTCGAGAAGTTTCCGTGCGATGCGGTGTTCGCCATCCACAACAAGCCGGGCGTGGCGCTCGGCCATATCGTGACCAAGCCCGGCCCGCTGCTGGCGGCGGCCGACCGCTGGGACATCCGCATCACCGGCAAAGGCGGCCATGCCGCGCATCCGCATCTTGCCGTCGATCCCATGGTGGTCGGCGCCAACATCGTGCTCGCCCTGCAAACCATCGTCAGCCGCAACGTCGATCCGCTCGATGCCGCGGTGGTCACGGTCGGCTTCTTCAAGTCGGGCTCGGCCTACAACGTCATCCCGGCCGACGTGCATATCGGCGGCACGACCCGCACCACCACGCCGGACAACCGCGCCATGGTGCAGCGCCGCATCCAGGAGATCTGCCGCGGCGCCGAGCAGATGCACGGCGTCAAGATCGAGATCGAGCATCGGCCGGGCTACCCGCCGACGGTGAACGACGCGGCGCGCACGCGCTTCGCGCTCGAGGTCGCAGCCGATGTCTGCGGCGAGCAATCGGTGCGCGGCGACGCCCGGCCGACCATGGGCGCGGAGGATTTCTCCTACATGCTGGAGAAGGTACCGGGCGCCATGGTCATGCTGGGCAACGGAGGCGGCCCGGGTGCCGCCAACCTGCACAATCCGCGCTACGACTTCAACGACATGGCGATTCCGTTCGGCGTCAGCTTTTTCGTGCGCACCGTCGAGCGCTTCCTCGGCGAGCAGCGGGCGGGCTGAAGGAAATGCCGTTTCTTGTCGTGCTGAGCGCAGCGAAGGACCTCATCGCCGCTTGCCGCCGGCATGAGATCCATCGCTGCGCTCAGGATGACAGGATCGCCGGGGCGTCTGCCTAGCCCATGGAATTCTTCCGCGTCTACGGTCGGGTGATCGGGCTGCTGCGCGCCGAGCGCGGGCTCGCCATCGCCCTGGCGCTGGCCAACGTCGCGGTGGCGGCGCTGCAATTCTACGAACCGGTGCTGTTCGGCAAGGTCGTCGACCTGCTGAGCACGGCGCGCGACAAGCCCGCCGAAATCTTGTGGCGCGAGGCCGGCCAAGTGCTGTTGCTTTGGGCCGCCGTCGGACTGGGCGGACTCGGGGCCAACATCATCGTCTCCCTGCAGGCCGACCGCATGGCTCATCGCCGCCGGCTCGGCGCCATGGCGACCTTCTTCGAGCACGTGCTGGTGCTGCCCTTCGCCTTCCATCACGGTCAGCATTCCGGGCGGCTGCTCAAGATCATGCTGACCGGCTCCGACCATCTGTTCGGCATCTGGCTGTCGTTCTTCCGCGAAAACCTCGCGACCTTCGTCGCCCTGTTCATCATGCTGCCGCTCAGCCTGTTCATGAACTGGCGGCTGGGCTCGCTGCTGATCGTGCTGATCGTGTTTTTCGCCGTCGCCAATGCCTGGGTGGTGAGCCGAACCGACCGCCTGCAGCACCAGGTCGAGGAGTTCCACAGCCAGCTCGCGAGCCGAGCGGGCGATGCGCTGGGCAACATCCACCTCATCCAGAGCTTCCTGCGGCTGGGCGCCGAAGCCGGCGAAATGCACCGCATCATGCGCGAGACGCTGGCGGCGCAGTTTCCGGTGCTGAACTGGTGGGCGCTGTTGTCGGTCATGACACGCGCCGCCTCGACCATCACCGTGATCCTGATCTTCGTGCTCGGCACCTGGCTCTATACTCAGGGCGAGGCGAGCGTCGGCGAGATCGTGAGCTTCATGGGCTTCGCCACCATGCTGATCGGGCGCATGGACCAGGCGTCGGGCTTCGTCAGCCGCGTCTTCTTCCAGATGCCGGCGCTCGGCGACTTCTTCCGCGTGCTGGACTCGCAGTCGACGGTGCCCGACAATCCCAACGGCATCGACATCGGCCGCGCCAAGGGCGAGGTCGAGTTCGACGACATCAACTTCTCCTACGACGGCAAGCGGCCGGCGCTGGTCCATCTGTCGCTGAAGGTGCCGGCCGGCGCCACCGTGGCGCTGGTCGGGCCGACCGGCGCGGGCAAGACCACGGCGCTGTCGCTGCTGCATCGCATGTGGGACGCCCAGTCGGGCGCGATCCGCATCGACGGCGTCGATCACCGCGACATCAAGCTCGACGCGCTTCGCCGCAACATCGGCGTGGTGTTCCAGGACAGCACCATGTTCTACCGGTCGATCGGCGACAATCTGCGCATCGGCAAGCCC
>VGCQ01000076.1 GCA_016870055.1 Alphaproteobacteria bacterium
TCCCTCCGGTTTCGCCGAGGAATCGAATCATGCTTCTCAGCCCAAAGGAATCCCCTCCGACTCTCGTTTCGGGGAAAGTGCTCTAGGTGTCTCCACATCGAACACCAGCTCGAAACGATAGTGATCCGGCAGCAGGGTAGCGTGCGGCCCATACAAGACCCGGTGGTAGCCCTCTGGTAGGTTGTCGATGCGAAGACGATCGTTCTGGCGGTTACCGAACTGAGACTGCAGCCTGGGGTCCGACCCGAAGAACACCATTGGCTCGAATGATACCGTCGTTGCCAAACGATCCTCCCCACCTCGCCCGGTCGCGGCAATCTCGCCGCCGCATCGGCAGGCGTCAATGACGGCGCAGCGACTGCCAATAGCGGCCCGAATCCTCTTGCGGGAAACAGTGTGTACTGATAGCCTGCGTTAGGTACACAGCGTTACCCTTATCTCGGACCAGCAGGAGTGCCGCTATGGCGAAAGCCTTCCCGACCGACAACCCCTTCCTGCGCGGCTACTTCGCGCCGGTGAACACCGAGGCGGACGCCGCCCATCTGCACATCACCGGCGAGGTGCCGAAGGAGCTGTGCGGCACGCTCTACCGCAACGGACCCAACCCGCAATTCGCGCCGCGAGGGCCGTACCACTGGTTCGGCGGCGACGGCATGATCCACGCCTTCCACGTCGAGAACGGCAACGTCGCCTATAAAAACCGCTGGGTGCGCACGCCCAAGTGGGAGATCGAGAACAAGGAGGGCGAAGGCCTGTCGGGCACGTTCGGCAACCCACGCTACACCGACCCGCGCGTGATGGCGCTGAACTCGACCATCGCCAACACCAACATCGTCTGGCACGGCGGCAAGCTTCTGGCGCTCGAGGAAGCACACGCGCCGTTCTCGCTCGATCCTGCGAGCTTGATGCCGGTCGGGCCCAAGGGCGGCTACGAGACCTTCGGCGACAAGCTGTGCGGGCCGTTCACCGCCCATCCCAAGCTCGATCCCGAGACCGGCGAGATGGTGTTCTTCGGCTACTCGGCGAAGGGACGATTCACCAAGGAAGTGAGCGTGCAGAGCGTGACCGCCGACGGCAAGGTGACGCGCGCCGAGATTCTCGACGGGCCGTTTCCCAGCATGATCCACGACTTCGCCGTGACGCGAAACTGGATCGTCGTGCCGATCTTCCCCCTCACCTCGTCGATGGAGCGCGCGATGAGCGGCAAGCCGCCATTCGCTTGGGAGCCCGACAAGGGAACACACATCGCCTTCATCCCGCGCAATGGCACGGTGGCCGAGACCAAGTGGGTGACGGCGCCGGCCTGCTACGTCTTCCATCCCATGAATCATTTCGAGACGACCGATGGCCGGGTCGTGATCGACGTCATGAAGTACGACGTGGCGCCGCTGTTCCCGCTGCCCGACGGCTCACCCTCGACCAAGACGCCGCCCGCGGCCCGACTGTTCCGCTGGACCTTCGATCCAAGGGGCCAGGCGAACACTTTCAAGGAGGAGCAACTCGACGATCGCGCCGGTGAATTTCCGCGCTTCGACGAACGCTTCTGCATGAGCGACTACCGCCACGGCTGGATCGTGTCGGGCAACATCACCGAGGCGGGCGTGCGGCGCTCGGAGGGCATCACGCACTACGACCTCAAGACAGGCCGCAACGCCACCTGGAGCGCAGGCGACGACGATCGTTTCGGCGAGCCGGTGTTCGTGCCACGCGCCGACAACGCTGCCGAGGGCGACGGCTGGGTGCTGAGCGTGATCTACCGCGCCGAGGAAGCCCGCAGCGACCTCGCGGTGTTCGAGGCGACCGACATCGCCAAGGGCCCGGTGGCGCTCGCTCATCTGTCGAGCCGCGTGCCGGCCGGGTTCCATGGCAATTGGCGGCCGGGGACCCTGTCATGATCACGGTCCATCATCTCGACAGCTCGCGCTCACAGCGCATCCTGTGGATGCTCGAGGAGCTAGGGCTCGACTATGACATCAAGCCCTACAAGCGCCTGCCGACCATGCAGGCGCCGGAAGCACTGCGCGCCGTCCATCCGCTCGGCAAGTCGCCGGTCATCACCGATGGCGACAAGACGATCGCCGAATCGGGCGCCATCCTCGAATACCTGGTCGAGGCCTACGGCAAGGGCCGCTTCGCGCCGGCACCCGGCACGCCCGAGCGGCTGCGCTACACCTATTTCATGCACTACGCCGAAGGCTCGTTGATGCCGCTCCTGTTCATGAAGCTGGTGTTCAGCAGCCTGCCCCAGCGCGTGCCTTGGGCAATGCGGCCGGTAGCGCGCATGATCTCCAATGGCGCCGACAAGGCGCTGCTCGGCCCGCAGATCACCAACCACTTCGCCTTCCTCGAAAGCGAGCTGGTGGGTCGCGATTGGTTCGCCGGCGCCGATTTCACGGCAGCCGACGTGCAGATGAGCTTCCCGATCGAAGCCGCCGCCGCGCGCGTCGGTTTCGAAGGGCGGCTGCCCCGCCTCAAGACCTTCGTCGAGCGCGTTCAAGCACGGCCGGCATACAAGCGCGCCCTCGAAAAAGGCGGCCCCCACACCCTGCTCAAGTAGCCGGGCCCGTGCTACGTCGACCGGGTGTCGATCACTGATTCGTCCCCAAGGAGCAAAACCCCGATGGCCCTTCCGGCACTGCTGCGCGACTCTCTTTCGATCCCGGTGGTCGGCGCCCCCCTGTTCATCGTCTCCAACCCCGACCTCGTGATCGAGCAGTGCAAAGCGGGCATCGTCGGCTCCTTTCCGGCGCTGAACGCGCGCCCCAAGGAAATGCTCGAAACTTGGCTGCAGCGCATCACGACCGAGCTCAGGGAGTACAAGGCCAAGCATCCCGACAAAAAAGTGGCGCCGTTCGCCGTCAACCAGATCGTGCACAGCTCCAACGACCGCCTGCAGCACGACATCGATCTCTGTGAGAAGTACAAGGTGCCGATTCAGATTACCTCGCTGCGCGCGCCCGACGATGTGGTGAAGTCGGCCAAGCGCTACGGCTGCCTGGTGTTCCACGACGTGACCAACGTCCAGCACGCCAAGCGCGCCCTGCAGGCGGGTGTCGACGGGCTGATCCTGGTCTGCGCCGGCGCCGGTGGCCATGCCGGCAAGCTGTCGCCCTTCGCGCTGGTGCCTGAAGTGCGCCAGTTCTACGACGGCTGCCTCTTGCTGTCGGGCTCGATCGCCAACGGCGCCTCGGTGCTGGCGGCGCAGGCGGTCGGCGCCGACCTCGCCTATCTCGGCACGCGCTTCATCGCCGCCAAGGAGGCCAACGCCTCCGAGGCAAACAAGCAATGCATCATCGACTCACACGGCGAGGAGATCGTCTACACCAACCTCTTCACCGGCGTGCACGGCAACTACCTGAAGCGCAGCATCGCGGCGGCTGGTCTCGATCCCGACGATCTGCCGGTCGCCGACAAGAGCAAGATGAATTTCGGCTCGGGCGGCAACACCAAGGCCAAGGCGTGGCGCGACATTTGGGGCGCCGGCCAGGGCGTCGGCCAAATCCACGACGCGCCGCCCACCGCCGAGATCGTGGCGCGGCTGATCGCCGAGTACCAAGCCGCCCGCGCCGCCCTGCTCGCCGGCGAGCCGGTGCCGACCAGGCTGCAGCAGGCAGCCGAATGACGGTCTCTGGCGCGCTTTGCCAAAGGCGCGCCATCCCTGCTAGGGACTGCTCCGCATGCTCCGCAGCCTCTACGACTGGGTGATCCGGCTCGCCGCCCACCCACGCGCCATCCCTGCGCTCGCCGTCGTCTCCTTCCTGGAAAGCTCGTTCTTCCCCATCCCGCCCGACGTGATGCTGGTGCCGATGGTGCTGGCCAATCGCGCCAAGGCCTTCACCATCGCCGCCGTGTGCACTGTGAGCTCGGTGCTGGGCGGTCTCTTCGGCTACGCCATCGGCTACTACTTCTTCGCGACGATCGGCGACTGGGTGGTCAAGGCCTACCACATGGAGGCGGGACTTGCCGCCTTCCGCGCCGGCTTCGACGAGTACGGCACCTGGATCATCCTGATCAAAGGCCTTACCCCCATCCCCTACAAGCTCGTGACCATTGCCTCCGGGGCGGCGCATTTCGACCTTTTTACCTTCATCTGGGCGTCGATTGTGACGCGTGGCGCCCGCTTCTATCTCGTGGCAGCCTTGCTCTGGAAATTCGGCGAGCCGATCCGCACATTCATCGAGCGGCGCCTGACCTTGCTCACCTGGCTGTTCTTGATTGCGCTGATCGGCGGCTTCGTCGCTTTCCGCTACTTGTTCTAGACACCCATGACGCCCATAGAACGCTTTCCGCTCCCCAGTCGGCTCGGCCTGCTCGCCGTGCTCGGCAGCGGCGCGCTGCTGGGCGGCGCCTACTACTTCCAATACGTCGTCAACTTGCCGCCGTGCGAGATGTGCTATTGGCAGCGCTGGCCGCACATGGCGGCGATCGCCGTCGGGCTGCTCGCCGCGGCGAGCTTCGCTTGGCCGCGGCTGGCCCTGGTGTTCGTGCTGACCGCCATCACCGCCCTGCTCGCCACGGCGGCGATCGGCGCCTACCATGTCGGCGTGGAGTATCATTGGTGGCCGGGCCCGCAGGCCTGCGCCGGCAACATCCCACGCGGGCTGACGCCGGAGCAGCTCAAGAAGTACCTGTTCGGCGCACCGATGGTTCGCTGCGACCAGGCGCTGTGGTCGCTGTGGGGCATCTCGATGGCCGGCTGGAACGCCATCCTATCGACCGCGCTCGCGTTCATCCTCGCCTCCGGCGTCGGCAGCTGGGTAAGGTCTCGGCGATGACGACCGGCGAGCGACGCAACCCCGGCGACCCCGACGCCCGCGCGCTGGTCGAGCGCATCATCCGGGTCGACCAGGCCGGTGAATTCGGTGCGGTACGCATCTACCAGGGCCAGCTCGCCGGCCTGCGCTGGACCGGCCGGGAGGGCAGCGAAGCCGGTCGCAAGATCGCCGCCATGGCGCGCGCCGAGCGCGAGCACAACAAGGTCTTCGACCGGCTGCTCGCCGAGCGCCGCGTGCGGCCGACGGTGCTATCGCCGCTCTGGCACGTCGCGGGCTTCGCGCTCGGGGCGGCGACGGCTTTGATGGGCGACAAGGCGGCGATGGCCTGCACCGTGGCGATCGAGGAGACGATCGACGAGCACTACGCCAAGCAGGCGGCCGAACTCGGCGACGACGAGGCGCCGCTGCGGGCCACCATCGAGAAGTTCCGTGCCGAGGAGATCGAGCACAAGGACACCGCGCTCGCCGCCGGTGCCGAGCAAGCGCCCGCCTATATGCCACTCACCGCCGCCATCAAGGCCGGCTCGCGGCTCGCCATCTGGTTGTCGACGCGGCTTTAGGTCTGATCCAGCTCGCTGTCCCAGTACAGGAAGTCGCGCCAGCTCTCGTGCAGGTAGCCGGGCGGGAAGGCGCGGCCGTTCTCCTGCAGCTCGAGCGTCGTCGGCTCCGACGGATAGCGCTGCAGCATCATGCCGGACTCGCGCAGCAGCCGGTTGCCCTTGAACAGGTTGCACGGGCTGCACGCCGTCACGACGTTGGTCCACGACGTGCGGCCGCCGCGCGACTTCGGCACCACGTGGTCGAAGGTGAGCTCGTTGGTGGCGAAGTTGCCGGCGCAATACTGGCAGTGGAAGCGATCACGCAGGAAGACGTTGAACCGCGTGAAAGCCGGCCGCCGCGCCGCCGGCACATATTCCTTGAGCGCAATGACGCTCGGCAGCCGCATCTCGAAGCTGGGGCTGTGGATCTTGCGCTCGTACTCGGAGATCACGCTGACACGATCGAGGAACACGGCTTTCACCGCGTCCTGCCAGGACCAGATCGACAGCGGAAAATACGACAAGGGCCGGAAATCGGCGTTGAGCACCAGCGCGTGACAGGATTCCAAGCCCAGCGTCACGGCTAGCCCCGCGGCCGTCGAGAGGGACTACTCGGGAAGTCGATTCGGTCGAAGCACCGGTCGGACATGGCGCGCATTGTGGCAAGGTTTCGCCAAAACACAACATGTCGATGTGGGGTTCAGCCCGGTGCCGTCAAACGGCAACATCGCCGTCCGAGGACGACCCGTCATGGACGTTGCGGCGCTGGTCGGCGCTGCCGCAGCTTTCCCCTGGCGCGGCAAGCGACTCGACCAAGTCGCCAACCTGGTCCACTCGACCGTCCTGCCGGCCTAGACGCTGAGACGCTCGCGCGCGCCCGCTTCGGCGCCCAACGCCGCCGCGGCGAGCGCCAGCGAGATGACGGCGAACAGCATCACGGCGGCATAGTCGCCAGTCCAGTCGTACAGCAGGCCACCGATCCAGGCTCCGAGGAAGCCGCCGACGCCGGGCCCGGCGCTGATCAGCCCGAAAATGCGGCCGAAATGCGCACCGCGATAGCGCAATGTCGCCAGGGTCGAGATCATCGGCCCGCGCGAGCCCATGCTGGCGCCGAACAGCAACACGTAAAGCCACAGCCAAGCCGTATCGTCCGCGCCGTTCACCAGGGCGAGCGCAGCGACGCCCAGGATCGAGCAGCCATAGGCGAGCAATGCGGCCAGTCGCCGGCCGCCACGGTCGGCGAGCCACGAGAAGCCGATCATGCCGAGCGGCGTCAGCACGCCGGCGACGGCCAACGCCCGAGCGGCATAGCCGCCATCCACGCCGCGCTCCAAAAGGTACGCAACCACTTGAGGAAACAGCGAGAAGATGCCGAGCGAGGTCATGCCGTACGAAAAGGTGAGCGCCCAGAACGGCCAGTCACGCACCGCCTCGGCAATGGTCGGGCCGCGCGTCTCCGCGGCGCGGGCGCGGGCAAGACCCGGAGCGCCGGCCTCGATGCGCCGCCACGGCAGCAGCAGCACCAATGGCAGCAGAACGGCGCTCAGCAGCGCCAACACGCGGTAGGCCTGCCGCCAGCCGTCGTGAGCGATCAGGTGCTGGGCGAGCGGCAGCAGCACCATGACACCGACGCCCGCCGCCGACCAGGCAACCGCCATCGCCACGCCGAGCCGCCGCGCCGGGAACCAACGGCCGATGATGATCGAGTTCGGCACCGCGCCCAGCGCCACGCCGCCAAAGCCCAGCAGCAGGCCCAGTCCGAGGTAGAGTTGCCACAGCTCGTCTGCGAACGAGGCGCTGGCCGTGCCGAGGCAAGCAGCCGCCAGCCCGATCAACGTCAGGGCGCGCAGGCCAAACCGATCGGCGATCCAGCCGGCCAGCGGCGAGCCGATGCTGCTCAGGAGCGCGAAGCTGTAGATCACCGTGACCGCACTGCGGCTCGCTTCGAAGTGGTCCTGCAGTGCCGGCACGAAGACCACGAACACATCGCTGACCGAGCGGCTCGCCACGCCCATGGCGAAACACAACGCAACCAGCGCCCAGGGCACCCACCGGCTCATCCGGCGCACCCTTGCATCGGCCGCCGACCGGCGGCAAGGTCCGCGCCGCAAAGGAGTTCCGGTGGACGACACGATCATCATCGAGCCGCGTTTCAACGGCCCCCGGCTCTCGGGCAACGGTGGCTACGTCGGTGGTCTGCTGGCGGCGCGGTACACCCAGGCGTTCGGCGGCGACGGCACCGTCGAGATCACTTTGCGCGCGCCGACGCCGATCGGCCGGTCGCTGCAGGTGGCGCGCGCGAACGAAGCGCTGATGCTGCGCGATGGCGAAACGCTGATTTGCGAGGCCAGAGCGGGTTCGGTCGCGCATCTCGCGCCGCCGTCGGCGCCGACCGATTGGACCGAGGTGATGCGCCGCGGCGAGGAAGGCGGCTCGCCGGGTGACAGCGAATTCAGCCACTGCGTAGTGTGCGGCCGCGCCCGCGCCGTGGGCGATGGCCTGCGCGTCTGGGGCACGGCCGGGCCGCAACCCGGCTACTCGCTCTCCTGCTACCTGCCGCACGCCAATCACGCCGACGGCCAAGGCCGCATCCGGCCCGAGTTCGTGTGGGGCACCCTCGACTGTCCCGGTGCCTTTGCCGCTCAGGATCCCGACGACTTCCGCCCTGCCCTCACCGGCCGCATGACCGCCAAGGTGATCGACCCGCCCAAGGTCGGCGAGCGCTGCGCCGTGGTCGGCTGGAAGATCGGCGAGGACGGCCGCAAGCTCTATTCCGGCACCGCACTCTACACCGAGGCGGGCCGGCTTTGTGCCCTCGCCACCTGCACCTGGATTCTACTCAGGGTCTAACGACCGTTGCGCTCGCGCACGAAGATCATCGCCTCGTCGTCCTCGTAGGCGCGCCGCCAGCCGGGCAGCCGCGCCAAGAGTTGATTGGCCGGCTGCAGGCGCGGCAGCAGCGTCCAGTCGATATGCTCACGTTTGAGCAGCGTCTCGAACGACTCCTCGCCGCGCAAGTTCGACGCCTCGACATAGCGCTTGATGAACGGCCCACCGAACAGTTCGCCGCGGCCGTCGATATAGGTCGGCACGCCTTCGCGGATGAGATAGCCGCCATAGCCGTAGAAGTTGAAGACGCGACCCTCGAGCCCGGCTTCACGCGCGAAGGCGACGGCGCCTGCCGGCATGTTGGCGGCGGGCGGCGCGACGCCACCCAACCCGGTCACGATGGCCGCCATGATGCCGCCGACCGCGACGAACAACGCCACCGCAGCGCGACCGGCGGGCCGCGCCAGGCCATTCAGGCGACCGACTGCGTCGGGGTCGGCGGCGACCGCCGGGAACTGGCGCGCCAGCACTGGCGCGACGGCAAGCGGCGCCAGCAGGGCCAAAAGTTCGGCGTTGCGAGCGTGGCTCAGGAACATGTGCAACAGGCCGATCACCACCAGCACGCGGATCAGCGGCAGCTTCACGCCGCGCGACAGCGCGAGATAGAGCGCTATCAGCAGCACCAGCTCCTGCGCCCGCTGGTTCTGGAAGTCGGGCGAGCGCCATTCGGCGATCAAGCCCAGCGCCTCGCCCAGGCCGAAGATGCGCAGCGTCACCAGGATCGATTCGGGGCCGTAGGGCGTCACGCAGGCGACCAACAGGGCGCCGAGGCCGAACTTTGCCCAGGCGATGAACTGTGCCCGACGCTCGGCGCCGTCCTGCGCTGTCACCAGGGCTTCGAGCGCGAAGGCGCCAGCCAGCACCAGGCCGAGCGTGAAGCCGCCATGCATATTGGCCCACAGCAGCATCACCAGCAGCAGGCCGGGCTCGGGTGCACGTCGCTCCTCGACCGCGCGCACCAACCCGTCCATCCAGATCAGAGCGAGCGGCAGCGCGAACACGAAGGGCCGCGCCAGGAAGTGCGGCGCCGTCATGACGACGGCGGCCAGCGTGAACAGCAGCGCCGGCAGAGGCGCGATGTCGCGCAGCAGCAGTCGCAGCATCAGCGCGAAGGTCGCGGCAAATGCCGCCGCGGCGAGCGCCGTCACGCCACCCCAGCCTGCAAGGTCGAAGGCGAGCGCCATCACCACCTGCGACAACCACTCCTTGGCGATCCAGGGCTGGCCCGCGAAGGTGAAGGAGAAACTGTCGGTCGTCGGCACGGCGAGTTGCGCCAGGATCCAGTCGCCGACCGCGATGTGCCAATGGGTGTCGGGGTCGGAGAGCAGCGGCAGGCCATTGGAGCTGTTCAGGCCGAGGAACATCACCAGGCCCAACACCAATGGCAGCGAAGGCGCCCAGACCGAGCGCGGCTGGCTGAGGGCAGAGGTCGAGAGGTCGACCGACGGGCCCGTAGTGAGCGCCATATCAGGCTCCGAAATCACTGAAAGAAATTGATTTAATTAGCTGATATACTACACTTATCGAATTTCTTCCAGGGGCCGGAAAATGCGTGCCGTGCTGGTCGGGGGCGGCCATGCCCACGTCCATGTGCTGAAGCTGTTGGGCGAGCAGCGGCCACCCGGCGCGCGTCTCACCCTGGTCGCGCGCGACGTGCAGACGCCCTACTCGGGCATGATCCCGGGCTTCGTCGCCGGCCACTACAGCTTCGCCGACTGCCACATCGACCTTGCCAAGCTCTGCGCCGCGCGCGGCATCGAGTTGATCCACGGCGAGGCGATCGGGCTCGACCGCGTCCGACGTCGCGTGCTGCTCGTCGACAAACAAGCGGTCGACTACGACCTGCTGTCGATCGATGTCGGCTCGGCCCCGAACCTCGACGCCATTCGCGGCGCGGCGCAATGGGCGATCCCGGTCAAGCCGATCGCCGAGCTGGGCCGGCGTTGGCTCGCTTTCCTCGACCAGGCGCGGACCAGGCGCGGGCCGCTCGCCATCGCCGTGATCGGCGGCGGCGCGGGCGGCGTGGAGCTGGCCCTTGCGATCGATCATCGCCTGCGCTCGATCGCCAAGGACGCGACCCTGCGGATCGCCCTCATCGCCCGAGACGAGATTCTGCCCGGCCACGCGCCTGCCGCACGGCGCCGTTTGCGCGCCATCCTGAAGCGCCGCGGCATTGCCCTGCACGAGCACACGACCGCGATCGCCATCGAGCGAGACGGCGTGCGGCTGCAGGATGCCGCCTCCCTCGAGGCCGACGCGGTCTTCATGGTCACCCAGGCCGCACCTGCGCCATGGTTCGCCGCGACCGGCCTGCCGCTCGACGAGCAGGGCTTCCTCGCAGTCGAAGCGACGCTGCGCTCGCCGGGCGATCCCTGCATCTTCGCCGCCGGCGACTGCGCCACGGTGCTCGACCATCGCCGACCCAAAGCCGGCGTCTACGCCGTGCGCCAGGGCCCGCCGCTTGCCGCCAACCTCGCCCGCGCCCTCGCCGGCGAGGCGCCGCTGCCCTTCGTGCCGCAGCGCCGCCATCTTGCCATCATCGGCACCGGCGACGGCCGCGCCGTCGCCACGCGCGGCTGGTGGGCAGTCGAAGGTCGTTGGGTGTGGCGCTGGAAGGACCACATCGACCGCCGATGGATGGCGCAGTATCGCTGACGGTCAGGCCTTGCCGCCGCGCTTCTTCCACTCCTCGTAGTCGCGCTTGGCCTGCTCGCCGGCTACTGGAAAAAGACCGGTGAGCGGCCGGCCGCGCGCCACCTCGGCCTCGCAGAACTCCTCGTAGTGGTAGGTGGCGAGCGCCTCCTCGGCGACCGCTTCGACGATGTCGGCCGGGATCACCAGCACCGCATCGCGGTCGCCGACCACGATGTCGCCGGGATAGACCGCGACGCCGCCGCAGGCGATCGGCTGCTGCAGGTCGATCGGACGGTGGACGATCGGGCTGGGCGGCGAGGACGGCCGGCGGTGATAGGCCGGCAGGCCGGTCTTGAACACGCCGTCGGTATCGCGAAAGCCGCCGTCGGTGACGATGCCCGCCGCCCCGCGCGCCTTCAGCCGGCCGACATAGAGGTCGCCCGCCGACGCCGCGCGCGAATCGCCGCGCGAATCGATCATCAGGACATGGCCGGGCGGGCATTCCTCCATCGCCTTGGGCTGGATCATGCTGCGCTCCTTCGAGTTGGGTCCATCCTTGTCCTCGCGCGACGGAATGAAGCGCATGGTGAAGGCGACGCCGACCATGCGCGGCTGCTCGGGCCTGAGCGGCCAGACGTCGAACAGCGTCATGCTGCGAAGCCCGCGGCGGTTCAGCACGCCGGTCAAGGTCGAGGTGCCGACCTTGGCCAACGCCTCGCGCAGGTCGGATGAGAGGGCAGTCATCGGTATCTCCTTCCTAAAGTCCGGCGCGACGGCGGTCGTGCCGTATCGCTGGGCAGATCAGCGCTCCGTGCATGCACGAGCGCTTTTCCCGACGGGGCATGCACCATAGCATCGCGGCATGGGATCCATCTCGGCCCGGCAGTGGCTGATCCTGCTGTCGGTTCAGTTCACGACGATCCTGTTCGGGCTCACCGCGACCAGCGCCACCGTTATCCTGCCCCAGCTCAAAGGCGCGCTGTCGGCGACTCAGGAGCAAATCTCCTGGGTCCTCACCTTCAACCTGGTGGCGACCGCCATCGCCACGCCGCTCACCGGCTGGCTGGCCGCGACCCTGGGCTGGCGCACCCTGATGGCGCTGGCGGTGAGCGGCTTCACCGTGGCTTCCATGCTGTGCGGCCTGGTCGATTCGCTGGAGGGGTTGCTGGCGCTGCGCGTCGTGCAGGGGGCGTTCGGCGCGCCGATCTTCCCCATGGGCCAGACCATCCTGCTCGCCTCGTTCCATAGCAGCCAGCATCCCTTCATCATCATGATGTGGGGCGTGGGTGGCGTGATGGGTCCGATCCTCGGCCCGACCTTCGGCGGCCTGATCGCCGAGTATCTGAGCTGGCGCTGGAGCTTCTTCCTCATCCTGCCACTCGGGCTGCTGGCGCTCGTCAGCGTGCTGGCGGCGCTGAGCGACCAGGAGAAGGGCACGGCGGCGCGCTTCGACCATACCGGCTTCGTCTTCATCGCCATCGCGATCGCCGCCACCCAGCTCCTGTTCGACCGCGGCCAGCGCAACGACTGGTTCGAATCGACCGAGACCGTGATCGAGCTCGGTGCGGCGGTGTTGTTCTTCACCATGTTCGCCATCCACGTGCTGACCACGCGCGCCCCGCTGTTCGAGCCCGCCACCTTCCGCAACCGCAATTTCGCGGTCGGCACCACGCTCGCGCTGGTCATGGGCATGCTGCAGTACGCACCGATGGTGCTGTTCCCGCCGCTGTTGCAGGAACTGCAGGGCTATCCCGATTCGCTGATCGGCTACCTGATCGCCGCGCGCGGGGTCGGCAATTTCGGCTCGTTCTTCGTGGTTGCGCAGCTGACGCGGCTGAGTCCGCGGCTTTGCCTGTTCATCGGACTCGCCATCCAGGCGGTCGCCGGCATGTGGATGGGCTCGCTCGACATCAACCTCACCCGCAACGACGTGATGTGGAGCAACGTCCTGCACGGCTTCGGCTTCGGCCTGTGCTACACGCCGATGGCGGTGCTCGCCTTCTCGACCATGCCCAAGCGCCTGCTCACCCAGGGCAACGCCATCTTCTCGCTGACCCGCATGCTGGGCAGCAGCGTGTTCGTCTCGATGATTCTGGTCGTGTTCACCCATTCGGCGGCCGAGGCAAACGTAAATCTCAGCAGCGCCATCACCGTCTTCACCCGCGATCTCATCGCTCCCTGGATGAGCGCCCTCGGCCATCTCGGCGAGAGCCATGTGCAGGCCCGCCTCGCCGCCGAAATCCAGCGCCAGGCGAGCATGGTCGGCTACATCAATGCCTTTCATCTCATGACTCTGGTGCCGATGCTCACCGCACCGCTCGCCTTCCTGTTCGTGACTGGCCGTACTGCCGACCGGTGACCGCGGCCGGCGGTTGGGGCATCATCCGCCGCCCAAGGAGACCCATGCGCGTAGAAATCCTGTGTACCGGCGACGAGATCCTGACCGGCAAGACCATCAACACCAACTACAGCCACATGGCGCGCCGGCTGGGCGAAGTCGGGCTCACCGTGCACTGGGGCACCACGGTGGGCGACGATCGCGCCGCCCTGCTGCAGGCCTTCCGCCAGGCCGGCGAGCGGGCCGACGCGGTGATCGTCAATGGCGGGTTGGGGCCCACCGTCGACGACCTCTCGCAGGAGGTCGCCGCCGAGGCCTGCGGCGTGCCGCTGGTGCTGTCGGACTACTGGATGACGCGCATGGAGGAGTCCTATGCGCGGCGCGGCCGCGTCATGCCGCCCAACAACAAGAAGCAGGCCATGTTGCCGCAGGATGCCGAGTTCATCGACAATCCGATCGGCACGGCCTGCGGCTTCGCCGTCACCATCGGCAACGCCCGCTTCTTCTTCACGCCCGGGGTGCCGCGCGAGATGCGCCGCATGCTGGACGAGCAGGTGATCCCGCGGCTCCTGAAGCTGGGTGGCATCACCGGGGTCACCAGGCTGAAGCGCTTCCACTCCTTCGGCATCGGCGAATCGCGCGCCGACGCCATGCTGGGCGACATCGCCGCCTTCCAGGACGGCAGCATCAAGCTCGGCTTCCAGGCGCACTACCCCGAGCTGGAGACCAAGCTTGCAGCACGCGGCGACAGCGAGGCCGAGCTCGCCGCGCGGCTCGCCCCGGTCGAGGCCGAAGTGCGCCGGCGGCTGGGCAACTTCATCGTCGCCGAGGACGACCAGTCGCTGGAAGGCGTGGTGCTGCAGGCTCTGCAGACGCGCGGCCTCACCCTCGCCACCGCCGAGACGGTGAGCGGCGGCCATCTCGCGGCACGGCTCGCGCCGCAGGCCGGCGCCGACAAGATCTTCAAGCGCGGCGTGGTAGCGCGCCAGCCGGCCGAGTTCGGCATCGCGGAACTCTCGCCCGAGGCGGCGCGCCGCGTCGCCGAGAATCTGCGCCAGCAGAGCCGAGCCAGCCAGGCGCTCGCCCTGCTGATCGCCATGGACGAGGGCGCCGATCGGCCCGATCTCGGCGGCACGATCTTCATCGCCGTCGCCGACCAGGCCGGCACGAAGATGCGCCAGGCCCGCCTGATCGGCGGCCGCGACTGGGTGCGCGCCGGCGCCGTCGAGCTCGCACTCGACTGCCTGCGCCGCCACCTGCTCGGCCTGCCGGTCGACGAGCGCATCGACTTCGAGCGGCGATAGTCCGACTGGCGGCGCGGGGGATTCCCGCAATTTCCGCAATTCCCGCAACTGGTTTTGCCTCCGCAAGATGTCGGGCTGGCGAAAGTTCGAAATCGCGCCAAGCCTCGGCCGTTCGGAGACTGGAGGAAAAATAGGACATTACCTTAGTTAGTAAAAAAACTTAGGTAATATGGCGACGATTGCAAGGTCGAGCGGGCGACTTTTTGGGCTCCAGGAGGGACCAAGAATGGCAAGGTAAGATGCCGACCCCACAAGGGATTGTGCCGTAGGAAAACAGTGCTAGCAGTGCTGTCACCTCCGACTCGAAATTGAGA
>VGCQ01000077.1 GCA_016870055.1 Alphaproteobacteria bacterium
GCATCAGAGCCTATTTCCACCAATCCCAACACCTCAGGAGGTGAGCCAACGATTGAACCTGCATTAGCTCTACGCTAGACTTAAAACTCCCACTGCAACTGGATCAGGATTCAACGCAGGTCAGTCAAAGGTCGTACCGGCACCCTGACGGCCCTGACGACGACAGACAAGTCGAGTCTTGTCGCCGCCATCAACGAACTCAAGGCCGCGATCGTCACGGCGGTCATGATCGATGACCTGCAGGTGTCGACCACGACGACCTATTCGTCGAACAAAGTGGTCACCTTGCTCGATGCCCTCAAGGCGGACATCCTGGGTGGCGCTGACCCGGCCTACGACACGCTGCTGGAACTCCAGCAGGCCTTGCAGAACGATCAGTCCGGCATTGCCGCACTCACGGCGGCCATCGACAAGCGCGTCCGCTTCGATGCTGCGCAGACGCTCACCGTTCTGGAGCAGCAGCAGGCCAGGACCAACATCGGTGCGGTGGCGGCCACCGATATTGGCGACGTTGCGACCGACTTTGTCGCGATCTTCGAAGCCGCCTTGGTGTAAGGCATGAGCCTCGCATCGCAGCTCACCGCGCTGGCCAGTCGCATCGGTCTGGAAATCAAAGCCAAGATCAGTGCCGATCATCCCGGGGTGGCGAAGGCATGGGTTTGCTTTGGATACGTCGGCAACAGCATCGTCATCAGATCGGGGCACAACGTCGCGAGTGTCACGCGCCTAGCGGCAGGTCGCTATCGCGTGTACTTCGCCACTCCGTTCCCGGACACGAACTACTGCTGGACGGCGCTCGCACGCAGCAGCGTCGATAGTGGGCAACAGCGTATTGCCATCGTGCGATCCACCACCGACCAAAAGACCGCCCAGTACGTCGATATTGCCTGCGCGACAGGTTCGAGCAGCTTTGCCGATTCCACCGAAATCAACCTCGTGGTGTTCCGGTGAGCACGCCGACCTACACCGAGGCCCAGCTGAAGGCCTTGCGCGACGCACTGGCCAAGGGTGAGAAACGCGTGACCTTCGGCGATAAGACCGTCGAATACCGCTCGATCGACGAACTCACGGCCGCGATTCATGAGGTCGAAGTGGCGTTGCACAAGGATGCCGTCACCACCGGACTGATTCCGCGTGCCGCCCGACAGATCCGCATCACCACGGCAAAGGGGTTCTGAATGGGCTGGCTCAAACGAATCTCGCGCCGCATGTTCGGCGGCAACCCGCTGCATGAAGCAGCTGGTGCCGGTCGCCGGTCGTTTGCCTGGCTGCCGAGCAACCCGGGGGCCGTCGCGGCATTGACCGCGACGCAAACGGAACTGCGCACCAAGAGCCGCGACCTGGTCAGGAGAAATGCCTGGGCCAATGCCGCCCTGGAATCCTATGTGGCGAACGCCATCGGCACCGGCATCAAACCGCAGTCCCTGGTCACTGATCCGGCATTGCGTGAGCGGATCCAGGCCTTGTGGCGCGACTGGACCCTGGATGCCGATGCAGCGGGCCTGACCGACTTCTACGGGCTACAGGCGCTAGCCTGCCGTGCCATGCTCGAAGGTGGCGAAGCGCTGATCCGCATCCGCTACCGCCGCAAGGAGGATGGCCTGGCCGTGGCGCTGCAATTGCAGGTGCTGGAACCGGAGCATCTGCCGGTGACCCTCAACACCACGGCGGAGAACGGCAACGTGATCCGCGCTGGCATCGAGTTCGATCGCCTCGGACGGCGGGTGGCCTACCACCTCTATCGCACCCATCCCGAGGATGGCGCCCTGGCGCCGATGTCCGGCAATGGTGGCATGGAGACTGCGCGCGTCGACGCCGGCGAAATCCTGCATCTGTTCCGCCCGCTGCGTCCGGGCCAGATCCGGGGCGAGCCTTGGCTGGCGCGTGCCCTGGTCAAGCTCAACGAACTCGACCAGTACGACGACGCCGAACTGGTGCGCAAGAAAACCGCCGCCATGTTCGCCGGCTTCATCACCCGCCTGGCCCCCGAAGACAACCTGATGGGCGAAGGCTCGGCCGATCCCAACGGCGTGGCGCTGGCCGGGCTGGAACCGGGCACGCTGCAAATCCTGGAACCGGGTGAGGACGTGAAATTCTCGCAGCCGGCCGATGTCGGCGCGAGCTATGCCGAGTTCCTGCGCATGCAGTTCCGTGCGGTCGCCGCCGCTATGGGCGTGACCTATGAGCAACTGACCGGCGATCTCACCCAGGTCAATTACTCCTCGATCCGTGCCGGGCTCCTCGAATTCCGCCGCCGCTGCGAAGCGCTCCAGCATGGCGTGATCGTCCATCAGCTGTGCCGACCGATCTGGCAGGCCTTCATCGAGCAGGCCGTGCTTGAAGGGGCGCTGACGTTGTCGGGCTATGCCCGGGGTGGCCAGACCCAGCGGCGCGCCTACCTGGCGGTGAAGTGGATACCCCAAGGCTGGCAGTGGGTGGATCCGCAGAAAGAGTTCAACGCCATGCTGACGGCGATGCGCGCCGGCCTGCTGTCACGTTCCGAGGCGATCTCGTCCTTCGGCTACGACGCCGAGGATGTCGATCGCGAGATTGCAGCGGATAACGCCCGAGCGGATGCCCTCGGCCTCGTGTTCGAGTCCGATCCACGCCATGACCTGGGGACTGCGCAAGCGGTCCCTGTCTCGCCCGACAACCCGGAGAACCCCTGACATGAATCTGCCTCACCTTGCGTCCCGTCTCTACGGGACGCCGCTTCTGCTCGCCCGTGCCAAGTTGGATGTGATCCTTTCCGTGCTCGGTGAGCGGGTCAATTGGCCAGAGTCAGATCTGGCCGTGCCGAGTATTCAAAAGCGGCCGTCGATCGATGCCCCGGTCGGAATCGCCGTAATTTCGGTGGTTGGCTCGCTGGTGCGCCGTACTGTGGGACTGGATCCGGCCTCCGGTTTCACGTCCTACGCCGAGATTGCCGGCATGGTGGATGCTGCTCTTTCAGATCCCTCGGTCGAAGGCATCGTTCTTGATATCGACTCCCCCGGTGGTGAAGCGGGGGGCGTGTTCGAACTCGGCGAGCGGATCCGTGCTGCCGATGCCATCAAGCCGGTCTGGGCGGTATCCGCCGATTCCGCATTCTCGGCAGCCTATGCGATTGGCTGCTCGGCCTCGCGCCTGATGGTCAGCCGCACCGGCGGCGTCGGTTCCATTGGTGTGATTGCCATGCATGTCGATCAGACCGCCCGGGATGCCCAGCAGGGCTATCGCTACACGCCGATCACGGCTGGGGATCACAAGAACGATTTCTCTCCCCACGAAAAACTGACCCCCGATGCCCACGCCCGTCTGCAGGCCGAGGTCGATCGTCTGTATGGCCTGTTCGTGGATCACGTTGCCGCTATGCGCCAACTCGATGTCGATGCCGTGCGGGCAACCGAGGCCGGCATCTATTTCGGCCCGGACGCCGTGGCCAGCGGCCTGGCCGATGCCGTCGGCGGTCTCGATGCCGTGCTCGCGGAATTCAGCAGTTTTCTGGTGGCTCGCCGGGCGCGCGGCCACGCGGTTTCAGGTTCCACGCGCCCCTTAGTTACCCCCAGTGCAGCAAGCCCCTCAACCCTGATGGAGAACACTTCCATGACCACACCCGAGAACCAAGAACATCCTGCATCAACGGAATCCACTGTCCCTGAGCAGACGACCGACAGTTCCACGCCCGCACCGGCCGCGCCCGTACCTGAGGCAGCACGATCGGACGCCGTGGCCATCGCCGAACTCTGCCAACTTGCCGGCTATCCCGAACGGACCGCCGCCTTCCTCGCCGAAGGCGTCTCCGAAGCCCAAGTGCGCAAGGCACTGCTGGCCTCGCGCGCCGACAGCCCGGAAATCCGCTCGACGATCGCACCGGATGCCTCGGCCCCTCAGCAATCCCAATCTGCCGCCAATCCCTTGATGGCGGCTGTCAAGAAACTCACCGGAAAGGAGTAAGCCATGCCCGTCATCACCGAAGGTCTGAACCTGGGCGATCTGCTCAAGTACGAAGCCCCCAATCTCTATTCGCGTGACCAGGTCACGGTTGCCGCAGGCCAGAACCTCGTGCTCGGCACCGTGGTGGGCATCGACGCCACCACGGCCAAGGTCAAGCAGATCGATCCGGCCGCCACGGATGGCACCGAAGTCGCCGTTGGCGTTCTCGCCACCTCGGTCGACGCCAGTCTGATCGATCGAGAGGACGGGATTCTGATTGCCCGTCATGCCGTCGTCGCCGATCACGCCCTGACCTGGCCAGCCGGTATCACCGCCCCACAAAAGGCCACTGCGATTGCCCAACTCAAGGCACAAGGTGTCTTGGTTCGCCGCGCGGTCTAACCCGAACCCACGAGGAGTTATCTCATGCAGAACCCGTTCTCGAATCCCGCCTTCTCGATGGCCAACCTCACGGCCGCCATCAACCTCCTGCCCAATCGCTACGGCCGGCTGGAGTCGCTCAACCTGTTCCCGGTCAAGCCGGTGCGCTTCCGCCAGATCCTCATCGAGGAGAAAAACGGCGTGCTCAATCTGCTGCCAACTTTGCCGGTGGGCAGCCCCGGTACTGTGGGTCAGCGTGACAAGCGCAAGATGCGCTCCTTCGTCGTGCCCCACATCCCCCACGACGACGTGGTGTTGCCCGAGGAAGTCCAGGGACTGCGCGCCTTCGGTTCGGAAACCGAACTGGAAACCGTGGCCGGTGTCATGGCTCGCCATCTGGAGACGATGCGCAACAAGCACGCCATCACGCTGGAGCACCTGCGCATGGGCGCACTGAAAGGCATCATCCTCGATGCTGACGGCTCGACCCTCTACAACCTCTATGATGAGTTCGGCATTGCCCCGAAAGCCATCAATTTCGCCCTGGCCACGGACAGTACCAACGTTCGCCAGAAGTGTGTCGATACTCTGGCGCACATCGAGGAGAACCTGCGCGGCGAGTTCATGACCGGCGTGCGTTGCCTGTGCTCGCCCGAGTTCTTCGAGAAACTGATCGCCCACCCGAAGGTCGAGAAGGCCTACGAGAATTTCCAGCAGGGTGCAATCCTGCGTGACGACGTCCGCGCTGGCTTCACTTTCGGCGGCATCGTCTTCGAGGAGTATCGCGGTCAGGCAACCGATGGCAATGGGGCGACCCGTCGCTTCATTGCGGCCGGCGAAGCCCATGCCTTCCCGATCGGTACCATCGACACTTTCGGCACCTACGTGGCTCCGGCGGACTTCAACGAGACCGTCAATACCCTCGGTCAGCCGCTCTACGCCAAGCAGGACTCGCGCAAGTTCGAACGGGGTACCGATCTGCACACGCAGTCCAACCCGCTGCCGATGTGCCATCGGCCTGGCGTGCTGGTCAAGCTGACGATGGCCTGATGGTCTCGGTCAGCGATCTTTATGCCGCCGCCGGTCGGGCTGGCCTGCTGACATCTGCCATGATCGGGGGCGCGGAAGTGCTGGTGGACTTCCATGCGCCCGATGTGGAGGTGCTCGATGGCCTAGGGCTCTCATCCGACTTTGCCATCCGCTATCCCGCCGAAGACGTGGTCCTCGACAGCGGTCACGAACTCGTGATCGGTGGCGTTACCTATCGGGTACGGGAAGTTCGCGCGATGGGAGACGGCACGGAGTGCCGGGCGACGCTGATGCGCATCTGATTCATGCTCGAAGGAAATCCACTATGAACTCAATCCGGGAACGCATTCTCCAGGCACTGACCAGTCGCCTGGCACCCATCGCGCAGGGCGAAGGTGCTCAGATCCTGCGCTCACCAACCACCGCAGTAACCCGCGAGGCTTCGCCGGCACTGCTGATCTTTCCCGAGGCGGAATCCATCGCTCAGCGGGCCAACGACCGCATCGAGCGGCATCTGGTTGTCCGCCTCGTCGCGCTTGCCCGTGCCACCGACACCGAACCGGCCGAGGTGATGGCAGACCGGCTGATCGTGGCCTGTCACACCGCGCTGTTCTCCGATCCGAATTTGGGCGGTACTACGCTGGGACTTCAGGAGCTGGATTGCGATTGGGACATCGAGGATGCCGATGCCACGGCTGCCGCAATTCCGGCGCGCTACCAGATCACCTACCGCACCCTGGTCCATGACCTGACGGCCCAGGGCTGAACAACTTTCCATCGAAGGAGTAAACGATATGGCCTATTTCTCCGGTCAGGGGCGCGTATTCATTGGCGCCCGCACCAGCGGCGGTAATCCTGCCGGCCTCAACTTTGTCGGCAATGTCCCCGACCTCAAGGTCTCCCTGTCGGTCGAGACCCTCGAGCATCAGGAATCGCAGTCCGGCCAACGCCTGACCGATCTGCAGATCATCAAGGGCAAGAAAGGCGAGTTTGCCTGCACCCTGGAAGAACTCATCCCAAGCAACCTCGAACTGGCACTCTACGGCAGCACCACGGCCGTGACCACCGGCACCGTGACCGACGAAGCGATTGCGACGACGGCCGAGGCCAACAAGTTGTACCTGCTCGCCAAGCAGAACGTGTCGTCCTTGGTGGTGAAGGCAGGAGCAACCACTGTCGCCAACACGAAATACACCGTGAATGCCAAGCACGGTTCCTTCCAATTCACCGACGTCACCGGCGTTACTGGGGCCATCACCGCCAGCTATTCCTATGGCGCGGCGAATGTCACGGCGATGTTCACCCAGCCCTTGCCGGAGCGGTGGGTACGCTTCGAAGGGCTCAATACCGCCGATTCGAACCGCGAAGTCGTCATCGATCTCTACCGTGTGGCCATCAACCCGGCCAAGGAACTGTCGGTGATCACCAGCGACCTGCTCAAGTTCGAGTTGTCCGGTCAGGTGCTCGCCGATCTGACCAAGTCAGCCAGTGGTGAGTTGGGTCAATTCGGCCGGATCGTCCTCCTATGAAAAAGCCCACGGATCCCCTGGCCGTTCTGCCGCCCGTCCCGGTCGAGATCCGCGTGGCGGAGCAGACGATCGCAATCACGCCGCTCGTGCTGGGCGAACTGCCTGCCTTCGCCAAGGCCATTCAGCCCTTCACGGCAGACCTCGCCATCGAACCTGACTGGCTGCGTCTTCTGGGCAGTCACGGCGAGGCCATGATTAACGCCATGTCCATCGCCAGCCGCCAGTCACGCGAGTGGATTGCCGGCCTGGCGCTGGATGAGGCAGTCTGTCTCGCACAGGCCCTGTTCGAGGTGAATGCGGATTTTTTTATCCAGCGGGTAGTGCCGAAGCTGGGCGAGGCAGTGAGTCGCATCGGCAGTCAATTGTCTGGGCCGACGCCTGCCAGCGGCTGATCGAGCATGGCCATGCCTGGCAGGACATCCGGCACTACACCCTGGCGCAAGTCGAAGCCTGGCTCGGTGCCATCGATCGTCAGGAGCAGCGGCAGCTGAGCAATCTGCTGACGGTCATCGCCACGGGTAGCCAGGGCACGGGCGAGGCGATCCGCAAGGCTATTCAGAGTCTCACATAACGCCGCAACGCCGACCTCGCGGGCCATCCACCGGCAATGAACCTCCGGAGGCGGCGGTCGGCAAGTAAGGCGTTCCACACGGATGCTCAAAATCTCCCTGACCACCACGGGCCTGCTCGACAAGCGCGAATTGGCCGCCTGGACCCGCTCACGCCGCGAGGCAATCCATAAGGCGGTCGCCTTGGGGATGCGTGACAGCAGCCGCAGCCTGACAGACGCACTGCGCACCCGCATGCAGTCTGATCTGGCGATCCGCAAACCGGCCTTCCTGCGCTCGATGCGGGCCAAGGTGCTGGATCGCGATCCGTTGCGGTTGCCGGCCTTGCTGGTGGGGTCACGGGTCTCCTGGCTCGGTGTGCATGTGCGGGGGGCGACCCTGACCGGCAAGATGCTGATCCCGCTGACCGAGTCCGGGCGACGGATGTGGCGCAAAGCCTTCGCCCGGGTGATCGACACCCTGATGCGTTCCGGCAATGCCTGGTTTATTCGCAAGGACGGCAAGGTCATCCTGATGGCGGAGAACATCAAAGAAAACGCCTCGGCCCTGACGCGCTTCAAGCGCGCCGAGCGACATCGAACCGGGGCGAAATCGATCAAGCGTGGCCAGGAAATCCCGATCGCCGTCCTGGTGCCCCGCGTCACCCTGAAACGCCGCTTCGACTTTGACGGGACGGTGCGGCGTGCGATGCCGCAACTGGCCCAATCCATCAATCGCTACTTGAACCGCAACTGATATGAGACTCCCCCCTCACTCGCTTCGCTCGCTGCCCCCCAAGGGGGTGTCAGTACGCTTGGGGCGGCCCGGCGCGTACTGACATGGCTTCCGATCGCGCACAGATCCTCATCACCGCCGTCGACCAGACCCGGAACGCCCTGGACGGCATCCGGAACAACCTCGGGCGTCTGGGTGACGAGACCCGTCGTGTGCAGGGATTGCTGGCAGGCTTGGGGGTCTCGCTCACGCTGGGCGCGTTCGCGGCACTGGTCAAGGGAGCGATTGACTCAGCCGACGAACTGAACAAGCTCTCCCAAAAAATCGGCATCTCGGTCGAGGCCTTGTCGACGCTGCAGTTCGCCGCCCAGTTGTCGGATGTCGGGCTTGATACCTTAAAGACTGGCCTGAAAGGACTCTCCGCCAACCTGACGGAAGCACGTTCCGGGCTGGGCGAAGGCGCCGCCCTGTTTCAGGCGCTCGGTGTCTCGGTCGAGGATACGGCGGGCAATCTCAAGTCATCGGACACGATCCTGTTGGAGATTGCCGATCGCTTCGCCAGTTTCGAGGACGGTGCCACCAAGACAGCCCTGGCGGTCAAGCTCTTCGGCAAGAGCGGAATGGACATGATCCCGTTCCTGAACCAGGGTTCATCGGGAATCCGCGCACTGATGCAGGAAGCCGAACGGCTCGGCCTGAAGTTGTCGACCGAAACCGCTCAGGCGGCCGAAGCCTTCAACGACAACCTGACCGCACTCAAAGCCTCGTCTTCGGGGTTGGGCATTTCGCTTGCCACCGAGTTGCTGGCACCCTTGCGGGTCGTCACCGATGCCATCCGCGAAGGCCAGGGAGAAGCGACCGGGTTCGCAGCCATTCTCGGCGGGGCCCTTAAAACCACCCTGGAGGCGATTCTCGTCCTTGGCGTGAATGTCGCCTACGTCTTCAAGTCGATGGGTACCGAGATCGGTGGCATGGCCGCGCAACTCACTGCGCTGGCACGCCTCGACATCCGGGGTTTCAAGGCGATCGGCGAAGCCATGCGCGAAGACGCCGTCAAGGCGCGTGCCGAGGTTGATGCTTTGTCGGCGCGCATCCTCAATCCGCCTCAGGCGCGCCCGACTGGGCCTGCGCCATCCAGTTCCGCTGCGGGAAATACGGGCGCGGCGACAGAAGACATGCAGCGCATGGCCTGCGTCCTTTCGGGCGGTGAATGGCGTGGCGGGCGCTGTATCAAGAAAGGCGCGGAAGACAAGGACAACAGTGCAGCGCGCCTGGCCGTCCTGAAGGCACAGGCCGACGCAGAATTCCGCCTGCTCAAGACCGGGCTGGATCAGCAGAAGGCTGCACTCGAGCGGGCCCTGGATGATCGCCTGGTATCGATTCGGGACTACTACGCGCAAAAGACCCGTCTTGAGCAGGCGGCCATCGACGAGGACGCTTCTCGCAAGACCGAGGAGCGCAATGCCCAGCAACAGATAGCACGTAGCGGCAAGGACGAGGCCACTCGGCTGCGGGCCATGGCCGAGGTCAAGAAGCTCGACGGCGATATTGCCGTTCTGGCGCAGCAACGCGGCGAGATCGAGGTGGCCAATGCTCATGCGGCGGCCAATGCCGAAAGGCAACTCGCCAATGAACTCGCGCGAGTACGTGATCGGCTCGCTGAGGTGCGGGGTGGTGCGGGTGGCGACAGCACGCGCGCCCGGCTGCAACGCGAGTATCAGCCCCTGATCGAGCAGTTGCAGCGTATGGGCGATACCGCCGGCACGCAGGATGTGGCGCGCCTGATCGATGTCGAGTCGGATCTGGCGGAACTGGCCCGCTTCGAGCGTCAGTACCAGATCGCGACCGAGCGATTGTCGTTGCGGGGGCGGGAACTCCAGGTGCAAAAGGAGGCTGGCCTCATCACCGAAACCCAGATGCGGCAGACGCTGCTGGGATTGCAGGCCGAGACGGCACGGGAAGTCGAAGCACTGATCCCCAAGATGGAGCAGCTCGCTCAATCGACCGGATCGGAAGAGGCGGTCAATCGGGTAGCGCGGCTGAAGATCGAGATTGCCAGCCTCAAGACGGTGACGGACGAGGTGGCGGTACGCATCAATGGCGACACCCAGAATGCCTTTGCCACGATGTTCGAGCAGATCGGCTCTGGCGCCAAGTCGGCCAAGGATGCCTTCGCCGATTTTGCGCGCAGCGTCCTGGCGTCGATCAATCGGATCGCTTCGCAGAAGCTCGCCGAGAGTCTGTTCGGGGCGATGGGAGGCGGTGGCGGCAGTGGTGGCAATGGTAGCCTGGGTGCCTTCATCAGCGGACTGTTCAAGGGCTTCGCCACGGGTGGTCTGGTCAGCGGGCCGGGGACTTCGACCTCAGACTCGATCCCGGCACGTCTGTCGGCCGGGGAGTATGTCCTGCGGGCCGCTGCCGTGCGCCGGCTCGGTGTGGATTTCCTCCACGCCCTGAACGGCGGACTCAGTGTCCCCCGCTGGCAGGGTGTGCGTCTGGCCTTCGCCGAGGGCGGACTGGTGCCACCAGCCGCCCCGGCAACGGCAGGGGGTGGGGCCGGTCAGGCGGTACGCATCGTCAATGTGATCGATCCCAGTCTTGCCGCCGACTATCTCACTTCCCCCGCCGGCGAAAAGTCGATTCTCAACATCCTCTCGCGCAATGGCTCGGCCGTGCGCGAGATTCTGCGTTAGGAGCCGTCATGGCCTGGACATCCGGTACCGCTTCGGACTATTTCGACCTGCTGACCCGCCTCAAGGCCTTCGTCGCCGAGCAGATGCTGCCGGCCAACGAACGCTGGCAAGTCATGCGCTGGGTACCGGGGCCGCCCGCCGAACTGGTGCTCAAGGGCGTCGGCCTGGCAGGCTCGGATGAAATCTATGTCGCAATCCAGACGGAGACATCGTCGGACTACGGCAACTGGAAACTGCGGGGCTATGTCACCTATGACCCCGCCAAGACCTTCGATGCCCAGTACAACAGCAGCCAGACCTACTACGCACTGCTGACGAACTCTGCCATGCCGTACTGGTTCGTCGCCAACGGCCGCCGCATCGTCGTGGTGATCAAGACCGGCACCTACTACGAGTGCGTGCATCTCGGGCTGTTCCTGCCGTATGCCACACCGGCCCAATATCCTTATCCATTGGTGGTGGGTGGCTCGTACAACAGTTCGACACGCTGGAGCAGTGCGATCACCTACCGCAACCATCTGCCGCGCACGGCCGGCTATTCCGGAGCGTACTGGTCGCCCACGGGCACCTGGAACAGCAGTCCGTATTTCTGGCCGGGTACCTGGGGCAGCAATCAGCGGGAAGCCCCGGATGGCAGCTACCCGCTGCTGCCCTTCGTGATGCAGGGCCTTGGCGAACTGGATGGCATGTACAGCGTGCCGGGCTACGGCAATGCCGTGGAGAACATCATCACCGCCAATGGCGTGGATCACCTTGTTGTGCAGGACGTGTATCGCACCGGGTACTACGACTATTGGGCACTGAGGCTCTCATAGATCATGGCATTCCAATCCGGCATCACCACCTCGCCGAACGACCTGCTCGACAAGATCCGACTCTTCACCACGACATACTGCGGCTACACGCAGCTGATGTACCAGGCGGACTCGGGCTACTACCGGCTGCACCTGCAACACGCGGGCAGCGGCCAATACGTCAATCTGCACTCCTGGAGTAGCTACCTCGCGGCCTATGGCTCGACCGCGTTCAGCAGCGGCCTGGCCTACGGCTCACAAACCGTATCGGGCGGCTCGATTTCCGCAAACCTGCTGTCCGGCAGTGCCGAATACTTCCTGTTTGGCGGAGACGGCTACTGCTATTGCGTCGTGCAATACACCAGCACCACCTACAACATGCTGCTCTTCGGCACCATGACCAAGACCTGCAGCTTCACCGGTGGCGCCTTTCTCTCCGACAGCTACAGCGGTGCCGTGCGGGCCGACATCGACAGCGCAACCAATGCCTGGAAAACCGCCAACGGTTCGGGCAGTACGGCATCGAGAATGTTTTATTCGAGCCTGACGCGCAACCTGGACAGCTATTCACCGATCACCTTCAACGGGGTGACGCCGCTGTATCCGATCACGGTAGAGGTAGGACGGACCGCGCCGACCTACTATTACTCGATGGTGGGCTATATCCCCGAGGCCCGTCTGCTGCGCATGAACGGTCAGTACGCCAACAAGGACATCGTGACGCTCGGCAGCGACGAGTGGATGGTGTTCAGTACATCCTATGGCGGCTACGCCTTCAAGAAATGACGATCTTTGCGGGAGGTGTGTTGCCCTCAGGCGTGAAGGGCGATCCGGCCTATGCCTTGCCGGAGAAATTCCTGCCGGCACCGTTTCGCCCGTATGAAGGGGCCATTGCCCGATTCTCCAGCGGCGGCTCCCTGACCAACCTGCTGCCGGTCAGCGAACTGCCGGTGGGCTTCGCCGGCTTCACGATCCGCCAGTTCGAGCAGCATTGGTATCACCAGATTCATCTGCTGCCGGGCAAGATCATCCTGGGCAATCTGCTGTCGACGCAGATGCGGCAGATCGAGGTGTGGAACGCGCATTTCGCCACCAAGACCTTGTCGGCCATCGTCGGCGAGAACGATGGGGGCATCGTGCTGTCGGGCAGCAGCAATCCCCCAACGTCATTCGGCATGCTGTCGTCGCGCTTGTACGAGGTTTCCATCAGCCTTGATGGTCCCCCGGTCATCGAGGCGTCCTTCACATTCCAGTTTCCTGGGGAGACACCCCGCCTGAGCATCTCGGGGCGGCGGGTCGTGGTCTTCGGCCTGCGGCCCCACTGGGGCGAGTCCTGGCTGGAACGACTGGCCTGGGCCACCGATGTGCTGACCGCCCGGGATGGCACGGAACAGCGCGTCAGCCTGCGCGTCAATCCGCGCCGCTCGCTCGAATTCACGATCCTGCTCGGGCGCGACGATGCGGCCTTGCTGGATGTGCTGCTGTCGGCCTGGCAGTCGCGGGTCTATGCCTTGCCGATCTGGCCGGACAAAACCCAGTTGGCAGGCAGCCTGGTGGCGGGCAGTACCTTCATTCCGCTGACGACGACGCATCTGGAGTACGAGGCCGATGGCCTGCTGGTGATCGGTACCGACAGCCGCAATACCGAGGCGGCTGAAGTCCTGTCGGTGGCCAGCAATGGCGTGACGCTCAAGCAACCCATCCTCCAGTCCTGGCCGGCAGGCGCCTTCGTGACACCGGCGCGCACCGCAAGGTTGCGCATCAGCCAGCCGGTGACGCGGGTCACGGAAGCCATCGTCACGGCCCGGGTGGTGTTCGATATCGCGGGTGGCACAACGATCACCAAGCAGGACAACGCCACCAGACTGAGCAATGTGCCGATCTGGCCGATGACCTTCCCACGACCGAACCGGGAGCGCGATGTCGATGTGGAGTATCAGCGGCTCGCCGAGGTCCTGGACTACGAAACCGGCATCACGGCGGTGGATGACTCGGGGGCGCGACCGTTCATTCGTCGCACCTTTGATTTCCGCTTCAGCAGTCGTGCGGAGATTGCCGCCTTCAAGGGCTGGCTGGCGGCCCGTGCCGGACGCCTGGTCGCATTCTGGCAGCCGGGTTGGGAAACGTCCATCGTGCCGACCCGCAAGATCCTGTCGAACCAGACGGTGATGACCGTGGCGGCGCGGGGTTATGCCCTGTACTTCAACCCGATGCCGGGACGCACCGAAGCCGCCTTCCTGCACAAGAACGGCACCTGGTACTACCGCACGATCCTGAGCTTTGGTGCCGGGAGCACCTCTGAAGAGGAAACGATGACACTCGATCAGACCTTCGGCTTCGATGCCAACCCTGAAGACTGGCTCGCCATTTACTTCCTTGAAAAAAGCCGGCTCGACAGCGACCAGATCGAATTGCACTGGATCTCCGACCGGATCGTCGAATCGGCGCTACCGATCAAGAGCATCAAAGGCTAATCCATGGGCCCCCACGCTCACATAAATCTGTTCGCTGCCCCCACAGGGGGCTGATGCCTCCCTCGGGACGGCCCTTCGGGAGTCATCATGTCCTACCTCACGCAGGAAACCTCGGTGGCCGCTGGTCTGCCGGTGGAACTCTATCGCTTCGTTCTTGGCCAGCAGGTTTGGGCGGTGACCAGTGGCCGCGAGGTCGTGACCTACCAGGCCGACACCTACCAGCCGGCCGTTCTGCGCCGTTCAGGACTGGAACAATCGCCGGATTTCTCGCGCAATGGTATCGAACTGGAATGTGCGCGCGACTTTGCGGTGGCCCAGTTGTTTGCCGCCAGCCGGCCCAACGGCGTTGTGTCCCTGACGCTGTTTCGCAATCACTACGGCGACAGCGAATACATCACGGCGTGGAAGGGCCGGGTGGCTTCGGTGGTGTTTGCCGGAAGCGGTGCGACGATCCGCTGCGAGTCGATCTTCACGGCCTTGAAGCGCCCGGGGCTGCGGGCGCATTACCAGACGGGTTGCCGTCATGCCCTTTACGACCCGGGCTGTGGCATCAACAACCAGGCCTACAAGATCGCCGGCACGTTGAGCGCGGTTTCCGGACTGACGGCAACCTCGGTGGCCTTCCTGTCGCAGAGCAGCGGATGGCTGACCGGCGGCTACCTGCGCGTCGGCGGTGTACCCCGCATGATCAC